>JAHBSH010000008.1 GCA_019639215.1 Acidobacteriota bacterium | reverse complement strand
CACGAGTAGATAATGGCATCGCTTTTTGAGCGGATAGCGAGATTGAAATAAATCTAAACAAAGGAGGTACGGTTTACTTCTTTGTTAGCAATTCTACATCGTCTTAAGAATCCTAGACCCCGCGCAAAGTAAATCTCCTACGCTTGGTTTGGGACTAAATTTCACAGAAGACAATGTTCCTTATCAGATCGTTACAAATCTATTCTCTGAGATATGTAGATCTTAATACTTGATGCTATGCCAATGAGTGTTATGGTCGACTCTTGTCCCTTTTCTTTCCTTGAGGCAAATTCAAACCTTAAACCGTCCTCGTATCCTTGCTGATTTCTGAGCAACCAGATCCAAGCTGCGGTACAACCAACGGCATCTACCCAAGGTTTAATCGATGTAGCGTCTTTGAAATAGCAATCTGAACCGACTTTCATCTCAGTCAATTCAACACGAAGTGTGTCGTAATCAGGTTCTACACAAACAGTAGCAACAGTGGTCTCAAACCGCATTTCAATTGCCTCAATCCAGTCTTTACCATCTAATCCGGCATCGAATACGGAATATCCGACGCCAATAAGTTTCTCTGCTCTGTCATATAATGATGTGATTTGATCGTAGTTTGACATTTGTTTTGTTACCCTCACCGTTCGATTCAACATAAACACCGAAGTCAAAAAAACTTTAAAATTCCGGTATCGATCCCATCTACCCACGGTTAACAATGATTCCTTTCATTTTACGTCTTTTTTGCCGTTTTCTGTTCTCTGTGACAAAATAATCCTTTATCTCAATCAAATATTTCAAAACAGGAAGGTTAATAATGGCTGGAAGACATAAAGTAACGGTTGTCGGTGCGGGAAACGTAGGTGCGACTGCCGCACATTGGATCGCAAGCAAGGAACTTGCAGATGTTGTATTGGTCGATATCGTTGAAGGTACGCCGCAAGGCAAATCTCTTGACCTGGCACAGGCGGCTCCGATAGACGGATTTGACGTAAAGCTCGTCGGATCTAACTCCTATGAGGAAACTGCCGGTTCAGATGTCGTCATCATCACAGCAGGACTTCCCCGCAAACCCGGCATGAGCCGCGATGATCTTCTGAAAACCAACTCAGACATTGTCGGCCAGGTAACGGAGCAGGTCGCAAAATATTCGCCGGACGCTTTCATTATCGTCGTTTCAAATCCGCTGGATGCAATGACGCAGGTTGCTTTCCGCCGTTCGGGATTTCCTAAAAACCGCGTGATGGGCATGGCAGGTGTTCTTGATTCAGCCCGTATGCGATGCTTTCTGGCAGAGGCGTTGAACGTTTCGGTCGAAAATGTGACAGCGTTCGTTCTCGGCGGACACGGCGACACGATGGTTCCGTTGCCGCGGTATTCTACTTGTGCGGGCATTCCGGTAACGGAACTTCTTGACAAGGAAACGCTTGACGCCATCATTGACCGTACAGCAAATGGCGGTGCTGAGATAGTCGGCCTGCTCAAGACCGGTTCGGCTTTCTATGCACCATCGCTCGGCGCGGTTGAAATGGCAGAAGCTATCCTGAAAGATAAGAAAAAGATATTGCCCTGTGCTGTTTTCCTCGAGGGCGAATATGGTATCAGCAATCTGTTCGTCGGCGTTCCCGTAAAACTCGGCAAGAACGGTGTCGAACAGATCATCGAGATCAGCCTGACCAACGACGAAAGATCTGCATTGCAAAAGAGTGCGGCAGCAGTTCAGGAGCTGGTCGATATTCTCGAAATATGATGGTCGTCTAGCACTTTTATAGAGCCGGTCCGTTTGCCGTAGGGTATCAGGGCCGGTTTTCTGTTTTTTACTCTTATCCTTCTTGATCTCACAAAATCGGCCATTCATTCTGACCGAATCGGTCAGTCAAACTGCTTGAAAACTCCGTCAACGACAACACTACAATTCGCCAACCCGTTTATTTGCAGCATTTAATTCTTGGCATACGCCTTGTATTAGTGATTGACCTGGCACTATGTGCCCCGATCAACAGATATTACAGGAGTAAAAATGCTTCAAACGCTAAATTTCTTTAACCCCACAAAAAAGATTCTTTCAGGGCTTGTTCTCTTCTCACTTGTTTTTGTCAATTTTGCCTTTGCAACAGGCTCAGGCTCAAATGACGATAACAATAAAGTTCTGAAAGCCGCGACCTTGCTTACAGATCTCACTCAGCTTAGCCGTGACGGCCGCCTGAATGAAGAACTGTCATATGAGGCTGAGACACTTTCACTGGAACAGATGCTGACAGGCGGCTCCAAACGCCAGCCGTTGATCCTGGACAATGAAGGAACAGCCGGCAACGCGATCGTCGAGCAATTGGCACGAAGGATCGCAGACGGTTCGGCTCCAGCAGGGCTTGCCGGTAAGCAGGTGCTGCGACTGGAAGAAAGAAGCATAACCTCCACCGCAAAAACTGAAAAAGAAGCAGCTGAAAAGATCAATGAGGTCATCAACAGCTTAGCGGAAAGCAATGATAGAACGATCCTGTTCATCGAAAATGCTATAGGACTTCTGAATAATAGCTCGGTAAACCAAACCATTACTTCTGCAGTTGAAGCCGGTAAGCTCACCGTGGTCGCATCAGACCTCAAAACAACATATGCAGATGTTTACTCTACGTATCCTGAAACTCTTGAACTTTTTGACACTCTGCTGATCGAGACAAAAGCAACTGACGCGACGGAGAACAAAGCTAAAGAAGCCACAAGCTATCGCGGTGACAACGTATCCTCTGATCTTCGCGAGCTGATCGCGAATGACCCTTCATCACGTGTTGACGTTATCATCCAGGCAAAAGACGCCAATAACGCTGCTCTACGCGCTCTTTTGCAGAGTGGCGAGGCTCGTATCGCGAGCCGTGTCGGTTCTACTGATACACTCGTTGTAAATCTGCCTGCCTCAACAATAGAGATCTTGTCCACAAGCGGACTTATCAACTATGTTTCCCCCGACCGCGCAACATCGGCGACCGGCCATGTTTCAGAAACGACCGGTTTGACCGCAGCCCGCAATCTGCCCGGTTCAGGCGGTTCCACACTCCCGCTTGAAGGAAATGGCATCGGTATCGCAATTGTCGATTCGGGTATTGACGCGAACCACACAGGTTTTGCAGGCCGGATCAAAGCAAATGTCAATTTTACTGATTCAGGCCTGGGCGACAGATACGGTCACGGCACCCATGTAGCCGGCCTGGCCGCAGGCCGTTCGCCGAAAAGCAATGGTGCATATCATGGCATCGCACGCGGAGCCAATATAATCAGCGTCAAGGTTCTGAATGACCAAGGTATCGGCCAAACATCATGGCTTCTCAACGGTCTTGACTGGATATTGCAGAATCGCCAACAGCACAACATTCGCGTTGTGAACCTTAGCCTTGGAACCTTGGCGGTGGACAGCTATCATAATGATCCGCTTTGCCTTAAGGTCAAGGAATTGAGCGATGCTGGCATCGTCGTGGTTGCCGCCGCCGGAAATCTGGGCCGCGGAACCGATGGCTCTAAACTTTACGGCACTATCCATTCGCCCGGCAACAGCCCGTATGCGATAACGGTCGGAGCTACAAACAGTTTCGGAACTGACGAACGCAGCGACGATTCGATCACGACCTACAGTTCGCGTGGCCCGAGCCGCAGCTCTTATTTGAGCCTCTCAGGCGTTCGTGTTTATGACAATGTCATGAAACCCGAGCTGGCAGCTCCCGGCAACGAGATCATTTCACACAAGGCAGCAAACAACCGCATTTCAGAACTAAGTTCTGAATCGGATCTGCCGTTGGCTCAAGGCGAAACAAACGCGGATGCAATGATGTACCAAAGCGGAACATCAATGTCAGCTCCGTTAGTTTCAGGTGCAGCCGCCCTGTTGCTTGAGGTAAACCCAAAACTCACGCCGGGAATGGTGCGAATGATCCTGCAGTACACGGCTCAGCCTATAGCTGGTGCCGATATGCTTGAGCAGGGAGCTGGGCAACTCAACGTCGAAGGCGCTGTGCGTTTAACTCGATCCCTTAGAACAAATGTAAATTTTGCAACCTTGAGCCGTGGAGCCAATCTTCTCCCATCCGGAACGTCTCTGCCGACCACGTTCTCAGACATCGCCGGCGGCGGTTTCTCGTGGTCGCAGATCGTGACGGCTAATCATAACTTCACGTCAGGGCCTGAGCTTGTCTCGAAATTTCAGCTGCCGTATAGGTTAGGCGGTTTGATGCAGCAGGGACTTCAGAGCAGCCAGGGTACAACAACGATAAGGACCAATTATCTTACGACCGGCATCACGGTTCATCAGAACCTGACGATAAGCAATGGTGGTGAGCTTGGCTCCGGTTCGATACTTGTTCCGTCCGGCGTTCTCATAGGCGACGGTGTTTTGATCGGCGATGGTGTTCTGATCGGTGACGGTGTCCTAATAGGTGATGGCGTTTTGATCGGCGACGGTGTCCTGATCGGTGATGGCGTATTGATAGGCGACCGTGCTGGTGTTCTTATCGGAGACGGCGTTCTGATCGGCGATGGTGTTTTAATAGGCGACCGTACATCCAGAATGTTCTGAACCGAGGTACCATAAACGCTCATTCTATTTTATCTGAATGGAAAGATAGGAAGGTAAAAGATGCTGTCTGTCTCACACAAAATGCCATCTCACACAAGTGGGTTCAGTTCTACACCGTTCATCGTCGCGGTACCTGATCTCGCTCCTGTGGTCAAACTTGGAAATGCTGAAACCGAAGAGGTGATGAGTTTTCTGAGTGAGCGTCCGGTACACACGGTCGCGATGGCGAGTCTAATTACCGACAATGGCATCGAAAGCGATCTCAACCGTGGTATCTTTTACGGTTATCGTAATGAATCCGGCGATCTGGAGGCGGTGGCATTGATCGGACATTCAACACTGGTCGATGCCCGCTCTGACCGCTCGCTTAAATCCTTGGCCTTTACGGCAAAAAGCTCGGTCACCCCGATAAATCTGATCATGTCGTCAGGCAATGATGCCGAGACTTTCTTTGCCTATTACGGAAATGGAGCATTGCTGCCACGTGACGTTGCCAACGAACTGCTGTTCGAAACCAGCTTCCCTTTCCCTGTTCAGGAATGTAATTGGGATCTGAGGAATGCGGTTCCGAGCGAGATCGACCAAATAGCATGCGCACATGCAGAGGTCGCCTTCATTGAAAGCGGTATTGACCCAATGAGCCGGGATCGGAATGGTTTTCTCCGCCGTGTCCTTCGCCGCATCGAACAAGGGCGGACATTTGTACTTTTTGAGGACGGCAAGCTGGTCTTTAAAGCGGACATAATCGCAGAAACACCGGAGGTGATCTATCTTGAAGGCGTTTATGTGGCTCGCGGACATAGAAGAAAGGGTATAGCCTCCTCATGTCTGGCAAAGCTGTGTTTGACGCTTCTCGAACGCTCATCGACCGTCTGTCTGTTGAGCAACGCTTCGATGCAACACGCACATAAATGCTTTGAGAAGGCAGGTTTTCAGAAAACTGGCTCATGTAAGACAGTATTTATATAAATACTGGACTTAATCCGGTAAAAAATATGATAATAAAGGAGGACTAGGCTGTTCGGTCGTGGTCACTTTCCATTCCTCCCTCGTTCCACAGACTTTTAGAAGATCGCTCCCCTGATCCTGAGTTTGTTGAGCCGTTTCAAACCGTCAGGACAGATGTCAATAAGCATCACAACCCTGTCAGATGAACAACGCACCCGTCTGACCACACGATTTATGTTCGTAGTGGTAGCGGCGGGCGGTATTTGCTTGTCCGCTGCGCTCATTGATCTGCCCTATGCGAAACTCGATCCTCTCTTTGCCATAATTCTGATCTGCACACTTGGGCTTGGTTCCCGGATCTCAATAAAGATCCCCAAACTCAAATCGCACGTAGCCGTTTCAGACACGCTCATTTTCCTGACATTGATTCTTTACGGCGGTGAAACAGCTATCGCTCTTGCGGCAGGAGAAGCTTTTCTTTCATCACTTCGCTTTTGCAGCCGACGCCTTACCATCCTGTTCAACGCAGCAACAATGGCCATATCAACGACAGTGGTCGTGATGGTCCTTAGACTTACAGGACTCTATTCAACGGAGCAGCTTCGTGGAGCACCGGGAAATCTGGACGACCTCTTGATCGCTCTTTCTGTTATGGCGATCACGCAGTTTGTCGTCAATACCGCACTGGCATCGATACATGATTCGATCAGGTCGGGAGAGTCGGTCACGGAGATCTGGAAAACACGTTATCTGTGGACGTTCATCACCTATCTTGTGGGTGCGATCGGGGCCGGAGCCTTGGTCCAACTGATCGATCATGTTGGTTGGGGCATCATTCTGGCAGCCATTCCACTCATCTTTTTTGTCTTTATGACATATCGGATGTATCTCAGAAATGTGGAAATGTCGGTAGCTGAAGCGGAAAGTGCTGCAAAGTATGCTCGTGAAATAGAGGCAGGCTCGGCAGCACTGGCTGAGTCAGAACAAAGATTTAGAAGTGCCTTTACCTATGCCCCGATCGGCATAGCCTTGGTTTCGCCAGATGGCAGATGGCTTAAGGTCAACCGCTCGCTTTGTGACATTCTCGGCTATCTTCCAGAAGAGCTAAAAGAGATGTTCATCAAAGATGTAATGTTCACTGAGGACATTGCGCCAACTAAGTCCCGGCTCGACGCGGTCCTCGAAGGACGCAAGATGAGCGATGATACGGAACAGCGCTTCATACACAGCTCAGGACGTACTGTATGGACATCTTGGAGCGTTTCATCAACAACATCTGGTAGCGGAAAAACATCTGATCTTATCTTTCAAATACAGGATATTACCGGCCGAAAGCTGGCAGAAGAAAGACTTCAGCATGAAGCAAGTCACGATTCGCTGACTGGTTTACCGAACCGCTCACATTTCATGGGACGTTTGACTGATGCTCTCAATAGAAAGGTAAAATTGACAGATCATGACGTGAGCGTGCTTTTCATTGACCTCGATCGGTTCAAGTTCGTCAACGACAGCCTTGGACATCAGGTCGGCGACCAACTGCTGGTCAGAATAGCTGAACGCCTGAAAACCTGCATGCGTCCAAATGATTTGGTCGCCAGATTAGGAGGCGATGAGTTCGTCATCGTGGTTGAAGGAGAACATCGTCTGGAGGAAGTAACGCAGATAGCGGAACGTATCCAGTCGAGCTTTGATCAGCCGTTCGAGATACGCGGAAATATCATTTACAGCTCGGCCAGTATCGGCATTCTGAATGCTTCAGACAAACACCTCAGAGCGGAGGAGATGATGCGTGACGCTGATACCGCAATGTACTATGCAAAACGATCTGGCAAGGCGCGCCATGAGGTGTTTGACGAAAACATGCATGCCGAGGTTCGTGAAACATTGAAGCTCGAAACTGATCTTCGCCGGGCCATAAAAGAAGAGGAAATATATGTAGAGTATCAGCCCATCTTTTCGCTTGAGGATAATACGGTCACGGGACTTGAAGCTCTGGCGCGTTGGCATCATCCCGAATTGGGCGAGATCGCCCCCGATCGTTTTGTACTTCTCGCTGAAGAGATCGGTTGGATAGACAGCTTGTGCGAACAGGTGCTTCGCAGATCATGCAATGAGCTTGGCGACATTCTGCGTGCTCATGAAGGACAGCCGATAAAACTAAGCCTAAATCTTTCATGCCGCCAGTTCGTTTCCCGCGGTCTGGTCAAAAAGCTCTTAGATGTCCTTGAGGAAACAGGGTTTCCATCCAACAGACTACGTCTCGAAATTACAGAGTCAGTGTTTCTGGAACATCAGGAAAGAGCTGTGGAAATGCTGCACCATCTGCGCTCACATGACATAGAGATCGATGTTGACGACTTTGGCACCGGCTATTCAAATCTGGGATACCTTGTAACCCTGCCGATCTCAAACCTTAAGGTTGACCGTTCGTTTATCACCGCTATGGAAACGGATGGGCCTAATCAGGAGATAGTAAGGACCATCATTTCATTGGCAAGGAATCTCGGGCTGGCGGTAACTGCCGAGGGCATAGAGAACGAAAGGCAACTGATCGCTCTAAGAGACCTTTACTGTGACCGAGGGCAGGGATATCATCTAGCACCGCCTATGGGCAAGAACGAAGTCTTGGCATTTCTCGCCGCAGCTGAAAATCAACCGCATATAGGTTCACAATCGATACATATTTCAGAAATACCAGCCATACAATAAAAAGCCGCTCAACAAATAGCTGAGCGGTACTTTTACTTTAACGTATTTTAGATCCTATTTTGAAAGCCAGCCGAACAACGCATTGACCGTAATGTCGCGGTTCGTTTCATAGATGGCTTTTGGCAGCGGTATCGACATTGGGCATACCTCAACACAGTTTTGAGCATTACCGCAATTCGTAATGCCTTCGTCACCCATCAGGCCTGACAGACGTTCATCGATATTGGTCTTGCCTGTCGGATGCATGTTGAAAAGTCTTGCCTGCGCTATCGCCTGCGGGCCGATGTAGTTGTCATCGCCGTATTGGGGACACGCCTCCAGACAGCATCCGCATGTCATACATCTTGAATACGCATAACGCTCCTGGGCAACCTCATTTGAAATATGCGGCCCCGGCCCGAGGTCATAACTGCCGTCCAGTTCGATCCAAGCATGAACCTGTTTTAGATGATCGAACATCTTGCTGCGGTCAACCTTTAGGTCGCGGACATTCGGGAATTTGGACATCGGCTGCAACGAGATCGTATCGCTGCCTGATGCAAGTAAAAGATCGTCTATCAGCGCGGAGCATGATTGCCGAACGCGGCCGTCTATGACCATCGTGCAGATACCGCAAACCTGCTCAAGACACGACATATCCCAAACCGGCGGCGTTGTCTGCTTTCCTTCGACAGTGACCGGATCTTTTCTGACGTCCATCAAAGCCGAGATAACATTAAGGTTACGCCGATATGGCAGTTCGAATGTCTCCCAAACCGCAGGCGCATTCTCATTTGCCCGCCGCTGTATCTTAAGCTTGAAGCTCTTTGGCGGATTCTCCAGTCTTTTCTTTTCTATGTGTCCGTTAGTGCTCATGTTTATTCGATCTCTACGAGGTCGTAAATTTCTTTCATCGAAAGTTCGGTCTCAATCGATTGCATATAGATCTTACTTTCCAACCCAATAGTTGCTAAATATCTCCAACTGCCGTCGTTTTGCTTGGTAAACGTCTCAACCAGGAACTTGTCCTGAGAAACTAAAACATATTGCTGCAAGGACTCCAAAGTCTGATAGGCAAAGAATTTTTCTCCCCTGTCCATGGCTTCTGTTTTGTCTGACAATACTTCGATCAACAGCTTAGGATTCGTAATAGTGTCTTTTCTCTCTTTGTAAAATTCGGGTTTTTCACAAATAACAGTGATATCAGGGTAGTAAAATCTATTTATCGATTCTACACGCACCTTCATTTCAGTCGGAAAAACCCTGCACCCATTACGGCGAATATTCGAGTCTAATGATATTGCCAGATTGTGCGTGATCTGCTGATGATCAACAGTACTGCCTGCCATCGCAATGATAACGCCGGCAACGTACTCACTGCGAGTTTCCGCATTTTCTTCACGCAAGAGGTATTCTTCCGGTGTATATGATTTTTGCGTCTCAGCTTTTTGTGCCATTAGCGTCCTGTAGCGCGTGATCCCAAAATTATATTTAAATTCTACCAGATACCAGCTTGATTAAAATTTAAAATTCTTTCGTTATTCTGCTCTTACACAATAAAGCCCAATATTGTCTGACCCTGTTCCCATCATTTAGACATTGAATATTTCTTGTACTTGCTATGGTACCTACTGTTCTTATAAAACCCTAAAACTGCCCTTACCGATCTAATGCTTACTCGAATAATCTCGCTTCCTCGGTTCTACAAGAGAAATATCCACAGGTTCGTATGAAAGGATCGGAGCCTCTTCCGTATATTCCGCGACCGTGGTTTTGAGAAAATTCTCGTCGTCGCGATCCGGGAAATCAGGCTTATAGTGTGCTCCGCGTGATTCATCGCGGTTCAGAGCACCGAGCGTTATCACGCGAGCAAGCTGGAGCATGTTCCAGAGCTGACGAGCGTGCGGAACGGCCTGTGTCGCCCAAAGGTTCGAATCGTTGATCGAGATATTCTGAAAGCGTTCCTGCAATTCCAGGATCTTTTCATCCGTCGCCTTAAGCCTGTCATTGTAGCGGACGACCGTCACATTATCGGTCATCCATTTGCCCAGCTCATCATGGAGTTTATATTGATTCTCTCCACCCTCGCTTTTGACTATCTGGTCATTGATCTCCTGCTGCCGACGAAGTTCTGCGTCGTGTATGCCGTTTGTTTCGGTCTCGCCGCGTTCAACGTTCTTTGCGTAATCGATAGCCGACGGCCCGGCAATAAATCCGCCGTAAACACAAGAAACAAGAGAGTTAGCACCCAGGCGGTTTGCGCCGTGGATGGAATAATCGCATTCGCCGGCGGCAAAAAGGCCTGGGATATTTGTTCGCTGTTCAAAATCTACCCAAAGTCCACCCATCGAATAATGAACTCCGGGGAAAATCCGCATAGGAACGTGACGCGGATCGTCACCAACGAACATCTCATATATCTCAAGGATCGCGCCGAGCTTTCGTGTTAGTGTCTCAGGGTCGATATGGGTCAGGTCGAGATAGACCTGATTTTCACCGGCGACACCGTGGCCTTCGATGCAGACCTGAAATATCTCGCGCGTCGCGATGTCGCGCGGAACAAGATTTCCGTACGCCGGATATTTCTCTTCGAGAAAATACCATCGTTCTGCTTCAGGAATGTTCTTCGGATCGCGGGTGTCACCGTCCGTTCTTGGCACCCAAACGCGACCGCCTTCGCCGCGTGCCGACTCTGACATCAGACGCAGTTTGTCTTCGCCGGGTATTGATGTCGGATGTACCTGTATGAATTCCCCGTTGGCATAACGCGCACCTTGCTGATACGCAGCCGATGCGGCGGAACCTGTACACGTCATCGAATTCGTCGATTTACCAAATATCAATCCCGGACCGCCAGTTGCCATGATAACGGCATCAGCCTTAAAAGACTTCAGCTCAAGTGTTTGCAGATCCATCGCTATCAGGCCGCGGCAAACCTGATGATCGTCCAAAACGAGCGAGAGCATCTCCCAGCCCTCATATTTGGTGACCTTCCCGCCAACCTCATATTTACGAACCTGTTCGTCCAGAGCGTAAAGGAGCTGTTGCCCGGTCGAGGCTCCTGCAAAAGCAGTACGATGATGAAGCGTTCCACCAAAACGGCGAAAATCCATCAGTCCTTCCTGGGTGCGCGAAAATGGGACGCCCATACGGTCAAACAGGTTGATGATGGCTGGAGCCATGTCGCACATACGCTTGACCGGTGGCTGATTCGCCAAAAAATCACCACCGTACACGGTGTCATCAAGATGTTTTGCAGGCGAATCTCCTTCACCCTTTGTATTGACGGCTCCGTTTATTCCACCCTGCGCACAAACCGAATGTGACCGCTTTACCGGCACGACCGAGATTAGGTCCACATCATGGCCGGCTTCGGCTATTTTCATTGCAGCGGCCAAACCCGCAAGCCCGCCGCCAACAATCGCTATCTTTAACCCTTTAGATGCCATACATTGTTATTCTGAACGGCTGTGTTGCCGCTCCGGGAAACTTATTGATCAAATACTATACCTTTTTCGGAACCGCAGATTTATTGTGACCGGGCTGTTCGCATAAGATCTCAGGCAACAGTCCGCATGGCCTGATGAAGGCAACGGCTGCGTTGGTCCCGACAACGAACAAGCCAGCCGCCAGAGCCACGCATCCGTACAATGCATACTTTTGTGCCCGCTCGCCTATGACAATGCCCCAATCGACCGCAAAAAGCCAAAAGCCGTATGCCAGATGCCATGCCGTTGCCGCAATCCCGAGAATATACAAGACCAGCACCCAGGGAATAGAAAACTCTGCTGCGACAATGTCGTACGCCAGATCGGCGTTTCCGGCAACAGGCGTCATATTAAGACCGGGTATCAGGCCAAACCGCAGGTTCAAAACATGAAAGAAAATGAACACGAACAGAAAAATTCCTGTAGCCCGTTGTAGGAAATAGAACCAGTTGCGGCCATAGCCGTACGTTATTACATTTGGCTTCGCCTCTGCGGAAATGATCACACCATAAACTGAATGGAACATTAACGGCAAAAAGATCCCAAAGATCTCGATAAAGAGCAAATACGGAATATCGTGTATGTCCTGCACTGCCTTTTCAAAACTCGCTTCTCCGGCAACTGCCTTCGAATTCGTGAACATATGGGCAAAAAAGAAAAGTCCTAGCGGAACTATGCCCGTCAACTGATGTAGTTTTCTTAATAGAAAGGTTCTGCTGTATTTATAGGCCATTGGCTTTGCTGGTCCCGGATCGGGCCGTATCGGTTTTGAAACGATAATAAATCGAAATCATCTTTACGGCAATCCAATAACTTCATTTTTTAGTTTACACCTGATCACATATTAGTTGAAATGAATTCTGTTGCACGGATTTTTCAGGTTTGCTAATATTAGATCATTCTATGCACATCGAGACACTGAAAGTCTTTTGTGACCTCGTAGATCTGCAAAGTTTCTCGCTTGCGGCAGAACGAAACTTTATAACCCAATCGGCAGTCAGCCAGCAGGTAAGGTCGCTTGAAGACAAATTCAAACGAAGGCTACTGGAACGTGTTCGCGGACGCCGCGATGTGAAGCTGACACCTGCCGGTGAGGTCTTTTACCGCGAATCTAAGGCCGTTCTCACCGCTTACGATCATCTTAATGAAAGTCTCAGGGGCCTAGTCGGCAAGATCGGCGGATCGGTCAAAGTGTCTTGCGTTTACAGCGTCGGGCTTCATGAAATGCCGAGTTACGTTGGTGAATTTATGGTGAAATTCCCCTCGGCACGGATCGATCTTGAATACTCCCGAACAACTAAGGTCGTTCGCGATGTTCTGAGCGGAGCTGCCGAACTTGGCGTTATGGCTTTCCCGGAGGCAAGACGAGGGTTAACGATCGCCCAAATGCCGCCCGACAAGCTGGTTCTCATTTGCCCTAACGATCACAAACTTGCATCAAAACATAAAGTTAAGACAAAAGATCTGGACAAACAGGATTTTGTACATTTTGAGCGCGACACCCCGACGCGCAAAGCCATAGACAAGCTACTCAAAGCCAAGAATGTCGAGGTCGTAAAAGTAGCAGAGTTTGACAACATCGAAACCATAAAAAGAGCCGTCGAGGTCGGTTTTGGCATTTCCATCATACCTCGTACGGCGGTTGCCGATGAGGTCAGAGCAGGAAGGCTCGTAGTCGTTGAGTTGGCCGAAAAAGAATGGATAAGACCGGTCGGCGTTATATACCGCAGCGACCGAACGATCTCGCTGGCTGCTAAGAAATTCGTGCAGATGCTTTCAGGCGAATGAGCCTAGTCAAATGAAATGTAGGTCAAAGGCGAGGTCGGCGTCATTTCATTCAAAGCTGTTTGCAGCATTGCCGAAAGGCCCTCGGATTCCATATATTCCCTGCCAAGCAGTTTTCTAAAACGCCGTTCAGGAGATTCTCCGTTAAGCTCTTTTAACATCCCTCGGAAAAAGGCAGTGACAAGTTCCGGAGCGAACTGCTTTCCTGCATTTCTCTTCATATCGTCAATTACTTCATTTGCCGGGCGGCGACGTTTATAAGGCCTGTCTGTCGTCATCGCATCAAAAGAATCAGCCACGTTGACCAGCTTTGCGATATACGGGATATCCGTATCATAAAGGCCGTCAGGATAACCGCGTCCGTCGATCCTTTCGTGATGATATTTTGCAGCAAGCGGAACATCTGCGTACGGGTGATGTATCGGCTGGAGTATCTCAAAACCAACGCCGGGATGTTTGTTCAGTTCCGAAGATTCCTTTGCATTTATCCTGTAGGGTGCGTTTATGATCTTTCTTTCTACAGTGATCTTGCCAACATCATGCAGATAACCGGCTACAGCTGCTCCTTCTATCTCTTCGGTGTTCCAACCGAGTTCGGAAGCAATTAGCTCTGTATATTTGCCGACCCTGACCGAATGCCCCTCAGTGTACTTATCCTTTCTGTCTATCGCTGCGGCAAACGCACGAACCGTATCCTTATAGGTCGTTTTCAGATTTTCGTAAAGGTCGTGATTCTCCTCAGCCTTGCGTTCCAGTTCCGCAAGCATGTTGCGCTGGGCAATGGCAACGCCGATGTGACGCCCCATTGCACATAGTACGTCCTTGTCGTGTGACGTATAGCGGTCGCCGCTCGCTTTTTCTCCGAGAAATACCGCACCGAGCAGTTCGCCACGCATGATAAGCGGCAAAACCAGCTCGACCCGCGCTATTTCCAGACTGCGATCATACACTTGAAAGAATGGAAGAACTTTCGCATTAGAATTCTCGATGGGATACAGGCCGGCGGCAGAAAACTGTCGCTCGTCCTCATAACACAGTGATAGTGAAAGCGGGAAATTATCGCCCAGGCCGCGTCCGGCGACCATGTTGAGTTCGTGGCTGAAACGGGAAAATCTGGCAACGCCTCCGCGCATTATGGCGAGCGAGCCAAGTATCAGATGCAGCGATGTGCGGATCGTCTCGTGAAAACCCTGCCGGTTTGAAACTTCCTGGCCAAGTTCGGCCAATGCTCCAAAGGTATGGATCAATTTGCCGCGCTCGGCAGCCAGAGGATTGACACGCGGCCATTTGTTGTTAAGATCTTTCACGATTCGCGCAATTCGACATGTTTTGTTATGCCGAGCATTTCAAAAAGTTCGATAGTATTTTGATTAAGGTCGGAAAAGACAACCCGCGCACCTGTACCGGCGGCAGAATCAATGACACCGAGCAGAATGGACACTCCGATAGAGTTGACGATCTCCGTTTGCGAAAAATCCACAACTATCTCCCGGCAGCCGTCTTTAAGCCGCTCCCGGCATTCACGTTCTATCCTTTCACCCGAAAGTTTGTTTAGATAATCGCCCGCATGGACGATGGCGGTGTCGCCTTTTTCTTCGAAAAAGCCCGAGTAGCCGGGATCGCTCATTGTTTAACTTGTTTTCCTTGTGTTATTTAAAGGCCAAAACCTTAACCGGTAACTTAGGAATAAGTTTTAACACAACGGAAAGAAGAAAACAACAAAAAAGGGCGGAAATACCGCCCTTATATCCGAAAGGTCTCTTGAACCGCATAGGTCACTGCCATTCGTCAGCTAGCTAAAAATATTTCGCACCTTGTCCATGAAGGATTCGTCATTGAAATCAGTGTCTTCGATCTCAGCCAGCTGTTCCAGTAGTTTACGCTGTTCTTTGGTCAGAGATTTTGGCGTTACCAAGGTCACTGCAACAAATAGATCTCCTCGGCCGCGCCCATCCAGCATTGGCATTCCTTTTGATTTGATCCGAAAAACTGTCCCGGTCTGGGTTCCGGCCGGAACATTCAGTTCTTCTTCTCCGTCCAGCGTTTTTACAGAAATATCAGCGCCGAGTGCGGCCTGTGCAAATGTTACAGGAACGGCGGAGTAAAGATTTGCTCCCTGACGCTCAAATGTCTCATGCTCTTTTACGTGGATGACAACATAAAGATCGCCTGACGGGCCGCCGTTCGCTCCGGCCTCGCCCTCACCGCCGACGCGGAGCCGCGAACCGGTCTCAACACCCGCGGGTATCTTGATCTCAAGCGATTTTTCTTTTTCGATGCGTCCCTGGCCGCGGCACTCTTTACAAGGTGTTCGGATGATCCTACCTTTGCCCGCACAGTTTGGACACGTACGCATAACGCTGAAAAATCCCTGCTGATACGTCGTCTGCCCACTGCCGCCGCAGGTTACGCAATTTTCCGGTTCGGTGCCGCTTTCTGCTCCCGAACCATCACATTCATCGCACGTTTCGAGCCGAGGTATCCTCAGTTTTTCATCTTTTCCTTCGGCTGCTTCTTCAAGCGTTATCTCCAGATCGTAACGCAGGTCTGAACCGCGTTGAACGGTTGAGCGGCGGCGTCCTCGCGAACCGAACATGTCGCCGAAACCGAACATATCAAATATGTCCTCGATATTGCCAAAACCAGGGTCGAAACCTGCTCCGGCTCCTGTAGCCGAATGGCCAAAACGGTCATAGGCCGCCCGCTTTTGCGGATCGGAAAGTACCGAGTAGGCTTCGGCGCATTCTTTGAACCTTTCCTCGGCATGTGGGTCGTCAGGATTTTTGTCAGGATGAAACTTTACCGCAAGCGAACGATAGGCTTTCTTTATCTCAACCTCGGTCGCGGTGCGGTTTATTTCCAGGATCTCGTAATAATCTCTTTTTGCCATAATCATTAACAGTAGAAGGTTAGCTATACACCGTCAGCGACAGCTTGAACGCGCCGCTCGCTGCCAACCTCTACAAGCAAAGCGCCAGTCCAATTAAATGAACTGACGCTTTTACTATTTTCTTACAATGTTCGTATTTTCTCAACCCTGCGGCCGTCTATGCTAAACCTCAGCCAGCATCGCAGCGGTTATGCGGTTAGACACCTCTTCGACCTTTTTGTACGAAGCTTCGAGAACTGTCATATCCTCCGAAAGGACTGTACTGTCAGCTTCGTTCAAAACACCGTTTATGTTCTGCTGTTCCTCTAGCGGGAACGACCGGCCAAACTCTGCCATTGCCTTTCGTGCATTCTTTATCACACTCTCGAGCCGGTTGCGCTGTGTTATTATCTCGCGTTCCTGCCGGTCTTTTTCAACCGAGCTTTCGGCTTCGAGGATCAACCGTTCGATCTCATCCGGCGAAAGACCTGACGAAGGCGTGATCTGCATAGCCTGTTCCAATCCGGTCATCTTATCCTGTGCCGACACGTTGACGATACCGTTAGCATCTATTTCGAACGTAACGTCGATCTGCGGGACACCACGCGGAGCGAGCGGTATGCCGACCAGTTCAAATTTTGCAAGGCTTCGGTTCTCTCTGGCGATCTCGCGTTCGCCCTGCAGAATGTGGATCTGCACGGTCTGCTGATTGTCAACGACCGTCGTAAAGGTCATCGTATTCTTGAGCGGAATGGTCGAATTTCGCGGGATCAGTTTTACAAAGATACCTCCGCGCGTTTCCAAACCAAGGCTAAGCGGAAGAACGTCCAGAAGAACGATGTCTTTGACGTCACCGGTAAGAACACCGCCCTGAATGGCCGCTCCCATCGCGACCACTTCGTCCGGATTGATCTCTGCCGAAGGCTCTTTTCCGAACACCTCGGTCACGGTCTTTGTTATGATCGGCGAACGTGTCTGTCCGCCAACGAGAATGACCTTATCTATATCCTCAGGCTTGAGCTTGGCGTCCCAAAGAGCTTTTTGACAAGGCTCTACCGAAGAATCGACCAGGTCGCGTACAAGTTCTTCAAATTTTTCGCGCGTGAGCGTCGCATTTATGTGTTTTGGCCCGGTCGCGTCTGCCGCAATGAACGGCAGGCTTACATTCGCCTCTGAAACGGTTGAAAGTTCACATTTGACTCGCTCTGCGGCTTCCTTAAGACGCTGAAGAGCAAGGCGATCCTCTTTCAGATCGATACCACTCTCTTCCTTAAATCCTTCGACGAGCCAGTCAATTATCCGCTGGTCAAAATCCTCACCGCCGAGGAACGTGTTTCCGGAAGTTGAAAGCACCTCAAACACACCGTCGTTTATTTCAAGTATCGAAATATCGAACGTACCGCCACCAAGATCGTAAACAGCTACCTTCTCGCTTTTGTTCTTGCCAAACCCGTAGGCAAGAGCTGCTGCCGTCGGCTCGTTTATAATGCGCTCGACCTCAAGCCCGGCAATTTTGCCTGCGTCACGCGTGGCCTGACGCTGCATATCGTCAAAATACGCGGGAACCGTAATTATGGCTTCGGTTATACGGTCACCGAGAAATTCTTCGGCGGCCTGTTTCAATCTTTGAAGCACTATCGCAGATATTTCCGGCGGGCTGTAAACGCGGTCCAATACCTTGATATGAGCGTCACCGTTCGGAGCTTCGACTATCTCGAAAGGCACAGTGTCGCGCATCTTTTCAACCTCGGGCGCGGTGTATTTACGCCCTATCAGCCTTTTTACGGCATACAGCGTATTAGCCGGGTTTGTCACCGCCTGGCGTTTTGCTATTTGGCCGACAAGACGTTCGTCCTTATCAGTGAAGCCGACAACAGACGGTGTCGTGCGACCGCCTTCTTTGTTGGAAATGATCTGAACCGTTCCGCTCTCAAGAACAGAAACGCAACAGTTAGTGGTTCCAAGGTCAATACCTATTACTTTGCTCATACGGGTTCCTACTTATTCAAATTGAGTATTTGGGATCTCCGGCGGGTCTTGCTGCGAGTCATTTTCGAGATCCGGTGAGGGGATAAACTCCGCATTGACTACTTCATCATCATTCTTTGAAAATATTTCTATCTCGTATTCTGTCTGCGGGGACGCTTCAGAAACAGGCTCGTTAAATTCAGTCTCTTCATTTCTGCCAACGTCGGTTTCCATATCAGTTTCGGCATTTGCTTTTGCCTCTGATGTTACCGGCGATGCGACTGCCACCTTTACCATTGAGTGCCTAAGCACGCGGTCGCCGATCTTGTAGCCTTTTAATAACACATCACAAACTGTGTTGTCGGGAAACTCAGTCGCTTCTTCTGTTGCCACGGCCTCGTGAAGATATGGGTCAAACTTCTCGCCCAATGCAGATATTGGTTGGACTCCCATGCTGGAAAAGGTCTCGTTTATCTGCTGACTCAGCATCTTGATGCCCTCAAAGAACTGGCTGAATTCCGTGCTCTTTTCTCTCTGGAGGCTTTCTGCGAACTCAAGTGCGCGGTCGAGGTTATCTATCGAAGGAAGCAGCTTTGACACCAAATCTCCTGCCTGATTGCTTCGAAATTCATCGCGTTCTCTTTCAGTGCGAGCCTTGTATGCAGCAAAATCCTTAGCTCTCCGTTGAGAATTGTCTGAGAGTTCTTTTCGTTCAGCCTCAAGCCTTGAAACTGTCTGCTTTAAAACTGCCAATTCGTCATTCAGACCGTCGATCTGCTCTGTCAACTCCTCGATCTGATCCTCTTCGTCAGGTTCTTCATCTTCGTCAAGTTCATCGGCGGGAACGGCTTTTTCTGCCGTTTGATCTACCTCGATTTGCGGCAGAGGGGTTGGAGCGGCAGCGGCCCCTTCAGACGATCTGAACACGGAAGGATTCACATCGTCAAAGCCCTGCTCTATCTCAATAACTGTCGTTTCGAGCGTGATGTGGAGGTCTTTTTCCTTTGCTTCAAGCTGACGGATAAAGTCATCAACGGACATTGCGTCGTCGTCTTCCGGCTCATCACGATACAGATCGAGATCGTCGATTTCCTGATTTGGATCCATTGTTTGCAATGCGGCGGACGCCGCTCCCCGGTCTAGTCGCGAATGATATCTTTCGACATCATCCTTTCAAGTACCCGTGCAACATACGAGACGATAGAGATCATTCTTGCATATTCCATCCGGGTAGGGCCGAGGACACTTAGTGTCCCCACTGTCGGACTGTTGCCGATACGGTATGGGGCCGATATCAGCGTACAATTTTGAAACGAAGGCGTTCGGTTCTCGCTGCCGATCACGACCTGAACTCCATCCGGGATGGCTGTGTCACGACCGATGCATTCCTCGAGTATCTGGATCAGCCTTGACCTTTCTCCAATCGTAGCCAAAAGGTCACGAAGCCGTTCAAGATCGGCGAAATCCTTTCCGGTGAGGATGTTAGTTGTGCCTTCAACGAACACTTGACCGGCTCTGTCTCCTTCACTGTCAATACTTTGAGAGCAAAGGATGACGGCGGTTTGCAGCAAACGGTCGAACAGAGATTTTTCCTCGTGCATAAGCACAAGTATTGTGTCCCTGATCTCTGACAACGTCTTTCCGCCATATTCAATATTCAGGAAGTTTGCACATTGTTCCAGTTCTTCGCGGGTAAAGGACATCTTCAGTCTTATTATCCGGTGATGAACAATGTTTGGCGATGAGACCAACACGACCAGAATGCGGTTGTCGGAAAGATTGACAAATTCGATATGCTGCAGGCGGTCATTTGCCAGAGATGGCGATACCACGATACCTACGTTATTAGAAAGAGCAGAAAGAAGGTGAGATGTACGTTCCATCAATCTGTCAGGCGTTTCTGCTATCTCGCTGTCGGCCAAGCCAAGATCGTTGCCGATCCGGTCCAGATCCTCACTGGAGATACTCAGAACACCAAGCAGGTTGTCAACGTAAAATCTGTAACCTTTATCTGTCGGTATCCGGCCTGCCGAAGTATGAGGATGTTCGAGAAGCCCTAACTCCTCTAATTCACTCATTACATTGCGGATAGTTGCCGGACTAAGGCCTTGTGCGTTTGCAAATCTATCAGCTACGGCCTTGGAACCGACCGGTTCACCGGTAACAAAATGTTCTTTGATTACAGCAGAAAGGATCGTTTGGCTGCGAGCATCCGGAATTTCCAAGATCTCTCCGTTCTTTACGTTTCTCACGCGACCCTGCATCTTATTACGGTGAGTTTGAAGCGAACGGCCAAAAAGCAGTAAGCTTCCTTTAAAAGGAATAGCATTTTAAGCTAATCCTGTCAACGATTATTAGTTAAACCTTGATTAACATGAAATTAGGACTGACCACCTATGCCATAGGCGAATTATACCTGAAAGCCTTCAGACATTATGACCATGACCGCATTATACCTGAGATCAACGTAAGTTTTTACCCTTATGTCGGCATAAATCATACGATCCGCGTAAGGGATGGCAAGGTCTATGTAAGAATAGCTGAGATCTGTCATGAGATGCCGGAACCGGAGCATCTCGCATTGGCATTCATACTTGTTTCCAAGCTATATCGCCGCCGAACTCCCAAGTGGGCACGCGAAACATACGCTGAATATATTAAAAGTGATGAGATAAGAGAACTTTCGACCGAGAATAAACGCATTCGCGGCAGAAAGGTGATCACAGGAACGATCGGCGAATTCTTTGACCTGAATGAGGTCTTTGACCAGCTGAACAACAAATACTTTGAAGGAAATCTGCAAAAACCGACCCTTACGTGGTCAGCCAGAAGGACATATCGGATCCTTGGCCACCACGATTCGACCCACGACACGATAGTAATAAGCAGGTCACTTGATTCACACGACACACCGCGTTACGTGGTGGAATACGTCGTGTTCCACGAAATGCTTCATATCCACCATCCTACGGTCCATCACAATGGTCGCCGATACAATCACACACCCGCCTTTCGCAGAGATGAGCAAAAATTCTCACGCTATATAGACGCGGAGGAATGGATAGAAAGAAACATAAGAAAAATGCGGCGACGAGCAAGAGCTTGATCTAACTCAGCAGTTTCGAAAAATATTCTATAAGTATCAGTCCTTGGCAAATTGCGATGCGATCAAGCCGATCAGGCCGAGCTGTGATGTCGTTCTTCGTTCTATTCCGCTCCGATTGAAACGTGTCTCGGTCTTCCACTGCACATTCAGTTTATCCGCGTTTTCTTTTTTGTCAGAGATCACATCGGCAACTTTGGATGCTGTCGTGCTGTCGTTGGTGATCGTTACGGCAGAGGCCTTTTGACCTGAAAATATCGACGAAAGCGTAAGATCTGTCGGACTTATCTGGGCCGAAACGAACCGCTTTTGAAACTCCATGACCCCATCAGGATCGCCTACGGCAACAATGTCTCCAATGAATAAAGCCCGAATATCATTTTCATTGGAAAGCCAGGTGTCCGCTTCACCAAGCTTTTCCGGCGGTCTTGTAAGATCAAGCTCTTTCGCGAGCGAAGTCTTCAATTTCGCCATATCCTTTGCCGACGCAACAAACATCACCCTCTCACCGTCCTCATCTAAACTAACTGTGTATATTACCGGCCCAACTGATGACAGAAGAACTTCCGGAGCATCCACACCATAGGGTTCAAAAAGGGCAGATGAAAATGCCATCAGAATGGCTCCGCTTACCTCATCGGTCAGTTTTGATCCGGTCAGCATAATGCTGCGCCATGCAATTTGAGGATCGCGGAGATCGTATCGCGTAATGCTTACGGCCTCGGGAGGCAATCCGCCGATGATACGAGTGTCAGTTTCGTTCCCGGAAGGAACAAGTGTCTCGCTAAGGACATTTGCTGTATCGGCGTTCAGGGTTATATCAAATCGGTCTTCGATCACCTTATCGGACCTGACAGCAGTCCATGTAGCTTCTTTCAGCGTATTGCGGAGCAATTCGGGTAAAAGCCGTGCGATAAAACTTTGCGTTTCAGTATCTCCGCCGGTTCTCTGTGCCATCGAAATGCCGGAGATATTGGCAAGCTGGCCAATACCTTCGGGCGATATATAGCCAAAAGCTATACGCTCACCTGAGGTTATTTTCGGATTTCCGGCAATCGATTGAACCTCGCCGCGTTTTACCGCAAGACATTTTTCTATCGCGGTCTCATCATTTCCAAAAAACACAAGGCTTCCGAGAACAAGGGCATAAGCTTTACGGCCATCCTGTGATTTCCATACGTAATAATCACCATCGTGCTTTTTTGATGTCTCCAGCAAAGCTTCGCCGCCATAGGCCTCGCTTATGAAAAGACCCAGTTCTTCCTCAACGAAATGCAGAACTTGAAAATTCCAAAAACGTGTTTCCGCTACGGCAACAAATCTTGGCTGAAAGTTCAGGATCGAGTTTTCTTCAGTAAGCTCTTGTTCCGTCGTTTCAAATCCGGTAACAGCCACCGACATCTCAATGCCCCTTATACCGCTGAGATCGGGTTTTGTTTTAGCTGTCTGTTGATAGATCTCGCTTTCTGTCATTGTCGCAACAAGCTCTCCGAGATCCTTTGTCTCCAGATAAATAAGAGCATCGCCCGGAATGACCGTCCGAGGGTCAGTCGGCGGCGATCCGCAGGAAAGTGTCACCACAGACATGCAGAACAAGATAAATATAAATACGCGTGAAGGCATATTAAAGCAATGTCTGCCTTTGCCTAAGCCAACTTGATACATACTGCCTTTATGAATGCCTCTAAGACTCTGCGTCTCTGTGTCTCTGCGGTGGAATATCTGTGATAACATCTTTCGAATATGACGGAAACTATTTTTGCCAAAGATATTTTACAGGGTAAGGTCGCTTTTGTAACTGGCGGCGGAACGGGCATAACCGGCGGCGTCGCCAGAGCGATGGCTGAACACGGTGCAAAACTTGTGATAACCAGCCGTAAGATCGAGAATCTTGAGCCGATGAAAAAGCTCGTAGAGGATGCGGGCGGCGAATGTCTGGCGATAGCGGCTGATGTTCGCGACCCTGCAGCAGTCGAGGCAGCTGTTGCCCAGGCCGTAGAGCATTTCGGGAAAATAGATATTGTCGTCAATGGTGCAGCCGGGAATTTTCTCTGTGCCGCCAACGAGCTTTCGGCGAACGGTTTCGGCACCGTTGTGGACATTGACACAAAAGGAACATTCAACGTCTGCCGTTCAGCATTTGAAGAGCTTAAAAGATCGCAGGGTCAAATACTGAATATCTCCGCAACGCTGCATTATTTGGCTACACCTATGCAGATACATGTATCCGCCGCAAAGGCAGGTGTTGACGCAATAACCCGCAACCTTTCTGTCGAATGGGGACGATACGGCATCCGCGTGAATGGTATAGCTCCCGGCCCGATAGAGGATACCGAAGGAATGAAACGCCTGCTGCCCGAACCGCTTAAAGACAAGATAACAAAGAAGATACCGCTGGGCCGCTTTGGCCGGATAAAAGATATTGAGAACGCCGCTCTTTTTCTCACATCGGACGCCGCCGGTTATATCAACGGCGTCACGCTTGTAGTTGACGGCGGACAATGGCTGCTCGGCACGAGTTTGGCATGACCTAAAGACGAATCAAACTGAGACCAAGAGTTTGATATGTGTTGTGAGTCCTTTTCTTTGCGGTTTCTTTGTGAGCCTTGCGTCTTTGCGAGAGAAAAAACAGTTTCACGCCAAGTCGCAAAACACGCCAAGAAAACCGGAGAAATATTCCAGGTCAAAAGATCCGGACAAAGAGATCATCTCCGCAGGACCGACCTATTATCAACGAGTGCCGGCTATATCCACCTCGCCCGGCCCGGCGGGCTTTTTCTCAAATGCCGCACGGAGTATGATCATCTTTGAAAGGATCCGCGTCTCAACACGATTGAACCGGTTCGTCGCCTGGTGAAGCCTGTCGAAATCTACTTTTATCAGAGATTTGATCGTTGGAGTTGCAATATTCATTTGTCTGGATATATTGCCTGCTATTCCGGAACCGAAAGCCCCGACCTGCACCTCTCCGTCCACGATCATCTGCTCTGATGTATCAATAAATTCTCCAACCCTTACCAGAGAGCTGATCACATCATTTAGACTTACGATAGTATCCTCCAAGAGGGGAAAAGCCTTTTCCGGCTCGGCTTCTGCATAGCCGGAGATAAGCATCCATGTATAAAGAAAATCCTGATATGTCTTGGGCGAGAGGTTGACCAGATTGGCCGCATCACGCATTAGCTCAGACGCAAGCTCTTTATCGCCCGCCTTTGCTACCTGAGCTGCAATAGCACTGAGGCCGATGATCTTTTTATCTTTGCCCGGTGTTGACATAAGTATCTCACGTGCCTTGGCAATGATCTTCTCACGTTCTTCCTTAGGCAGTTCTTTTTTATTGAGGCTCATCACCTCACCCATCAGTTCTTGCTCAGCTTTTTGTCGAGCTTCCATGTCCTGACTTACTGCCCTTGCTGAACCACCTGTTCCTGTGACAGTAAAACCGCCGGGATTGCGAGGGGCTGGCGGTGGAGGCGGTACGGATGATGAACCAGAACCCATTCCTCTTTGCATTCCTGCACGCTGCGGCTGTCCGCGTCCCGTATTGTCTATATTGAACTTAGTGCGTATCTGCGACGCCCTGCCGGGATTATACTTTTCTATATTGGCCAGATAAGATCGAAAGCCGCCGCGTTCATCGCCATCAAGAATTGCTCTCGACAATATGTCGGTCAGTTCACGCAGATCCTCTTTAGAATAAACAGGCTTCATTGCCGGGTCTTTGAGACTTTCTTCAAGTTTTTCATCGCCAAAAGACACAAGGTTGTTAATGCTGTAAAGCTCCAGTTTATCCAAACTCTCATTCTTTATGCGCGAAAGCACGGCAGAGGCGAATTCGGCCGCTTTTTCCGTGTCCTTTGAATGGATCTCTCTCAACAGATCAACATGATGTGAGCGAAATCCCTTTTGCAGCGAGACCCTTGCCAGATCAGCTGCTTTAGCCGAATCTTTCTCTGCGATCTTTCTCAACAGGCCAAGTTCAAAATACGTATTATTCCCGTAACTCAATATGGTCGTCAGCTGCGGATTGGAAACCCCGTTAACGCTGTCATGATAAAAGTTAAATGCTAGTACAGGCTCGTGTTCGGCTATGCTGGAAGTTATCTGCTGCCTTACTCCCATTGCGACTTGGAACTTCTGCAGAACACGTGACCGTTCATTCACTTCCCCGAATAAAAATCCGCCTCCATACGATCTCTCACCATCTTCCGGCGGCGGGAACATATTCATCTGATTGTCATACATCGTAACAAGTGTCTTGAATTCACCCACTGACCAGCCAAACATCCTTTTGGCCTCTGCTTCATCGTGCGGCCACATGAGCGATGCGATATCAGCGGTAAAGCTGATGCGATTTTCCAGTGTTCGCATATTGCTTACCTCTGACGCCGTCTCTCTTAAAAGACGCATTGCTTTTTCCGTTATTTGCTTTTCGGTTTCGTCAGGTGTTGGTGTCGGAGTTTGGCCAATTACCACTTGAAATGAAAAGAAAAGAATGGAAAAAGTGAAAATTTTAAGACATCTCATCTATTGGTCTCCTGATGTTTGACGTGTAAATGATAGTTGTATTGCAAACAGAAGTAAACGCTTTTCTTGCCTGCGGAAGCAAAGCCCTCTTTCTATTTCTATAATGATAGTGCAAAATTAGAGCCAATATTCCTATGCTTTTGGTTATCGATAATTACGATTCGTTCACTTATAACCTTGTTCAATACCTCGGCGAACTTGGAGCCGATATGCGTGTGATCAGAAACGACGAGATAACGTCCGAGGAGATCGAGGAGCTTGGCCCTGACAGAATATTGATCTCACCCGGACCCGGAACTCCCGACGACGCCGGTGTTTCCCTTGATGTTATCAGGCGGTTTGCGG
This sequence comes from Acidobacteriota bacterium, assembly GCA_019639215.1. Classification (GTDB taxonomy): domain Bacteria; phylum Acidobacteriota; class Blastocatellia; order Pyrinomonadales; family Pyrinomonadaceae; genus OLB17. Next base: position 20,331 of record JAHBSH010000008.1, on the reverse strand, counting down.
GTCGTGTTCCTATTCTTGGAGTTTGCCTGGGACATCAGGCTATCGGTCAATTTTTTGGCGGCAAGGTCGCAAGAGCTCCCGAACCGGTTCACGGAAAACCCGTAGATATTCTTCATGACGGAAAGACCATTTTTGAAGGCATTCCGAACGGCTTTGCCGCAGGACGCTATCATTCGCTGGTTGTTGAGCGGAACGGCTTTCCAGAAACGTTGGAAATATCTGCGTCATCGCCTGATGGCCTGATAATGGGTCTGCGTCATCGTGAAAAAAAGATCGAAGGCGTACAGTTTCACCCTGAATCGATCCTGACAGAACACGGTAAACTGATGCTCCAAAATTTCATGAACCTTTGATGAGACCTCTTTCACCGATCGGTATGGTTTATAGCGGAATAACCTCCGCCAGAAATGCCCTGTATAACAGCGGCCGCCTTAGGTCTTATGATCTCGGGGCAAGAACCATCAGCATAGGCAATATCACAACGGGCGGAACAGGAAAGACACCTCTCGTCGCTTTGGTATCCGAAATATTGGCGGAAAATGGCGAAAGCGTGTGCATATTGACACGCGGTTACGGCAGAAAGAATCCTGCAGAACGCGTTGTGGTCAGCGACGGCGAAACGGTTTTGGCCGATGCCGCGACCGGCGGCGATGAACCTGTCGAACTTGCCGAACGCCTTTTGGGCAAGGCCGTTATCATAGCCGACCGCGACCGCGTTGCGGCGGCAAAATTCGCCGTAAAAGAATTTTCACCGACCGTGTTCGTTCTGGACGACGGATTTCAGCACCGCCGCGCAAAACGTGATCTCGACATAGTCTGTATAGACGCGACCAACCCTTTCGGCAACGGTGAGGTCATTCCCGCCGGGCCTTTGAGGGAATCGCTCCACAACCTGAAACGCGCCCACGCTTTTGTCATCACACGAACGGAACAGGCTGAAAACGCGACCGAGATAACGGCAATATTAAATAAACACGCTCCGTCGGCCCCTGTTTTTAACGCAAGCACCTCGATTGAACGAATATGGCCGCTTCAAGGTGAAACCAAAGCGGATAACCCGAAATACTTCGCATTTTGCGGCATCGGAAATCCCGGAAATTTCTTCAGATCGCTGGAAATGAACGGGATCGACATATGCGGAGACCGTGCGTTTCGCGATCATTCTTCGTACACCGTCGCGACCATAAAGGAACTTGAGGCCGAGGCCGCCAAAGCAAACGCCAACGCTCTGATAACCACAGCCAAGGACGCCGTCAAACTTGGTAAAATGACTTTCTCCATGCCCTGTATGGTCGCTGAAATACGTCTGGCTGTGTCCCCCGAACCGGAATTTCGCAGCCTTATCCTGAACGGTTGAACCGCCAAAGACATTCCACACTTCATGTTTTGCAGACACAAAACGGAGATTTTTGTCATGTCCGGCAAAAGTAGCCGTATAATGTCGGTTATGTGGCCATGCCGATCCAGACCGATCGCTGCTTTTTTGATGGCTGCCGCATGGTTCGTTATCGGGCCGGCGGCATTGACGGCACAGACCGCTCCGACAAAGATTCGGGCTTTGCTGACGGAAAGCTCTCAGCTTACCGCTGATGAAATAACGGCACTCGACAGCGGCAAAGCGGTCGTCAAAGCCTTGCCGACAGCGAACAAACAGGAAACGGCCGTTATCGGCATCTTGCGGCTGAGCGACATGAACTTTGCGGACATCGCGATATTCCGCGAAAGCCTTGCCCAAAGACGCGGCAGTGAACGCACGTCAGGCGGCAAGTTCAGTTCGCCGCCGCAGATAGATGACCTCGCCGGCCTTGAGTTGGAAAATAAAGATTTTGAGGAACTGCAAAAATGCGTCGTTGGCAGATGTGATATGAATCTTTCTGCCAATGCCATCCGAAGATTTCAGAAGGACGTGAACTGGAACACGGCGAACCGCAATGAGCAGGCAACTGCCCTGATGCGTCAGGTGTTGCTGGAATACGCGGTGAATTATCTCGAAAAAGGCGATAAGGCATTGGGCAGTTATGACAACAGCAGAAAGCCGGTCAACCTTGCGGAAACTCACAACGATCTGCTGGCATCATCCGGCCTTGCGAACGAACTCGTACCGGAATTGACGGCTTTTCTAAAGCGGTTTCCGGCAGACCCGCCTGACGGAATACAAAACGAGCTTCATTGGTCAATAGTCGATTTCGGCCTGAAACCGATGGTCACGCTGACACACACCGCCGCGTATTCCGCTCCTGCTGACAGCGGCCCGAAACTGCTTGCTATCGCCGCCAGACAGATATACGCCGGCCGCTATCTTGACGCCTCGCTTTCGTTTTCCATCCTTGTCCATGACACTGACACGTCCGGCACTTTCAGCTTTGTGATCTTCATGGACCGTTCCAGATCGGACGCCCTCGGCGGGCTTTTTGACAGCCTGACCAGATCGGTTGTCGAACGCGAGGCAAGCGAACGCGTTCAGAAAGTTCTGCAAACCGCCCAAAACCGTCTGGAAACGGAGAAACGGCGAAAACTCGAACCGTCGCCCGTTTCCGATACGAGCGGAAACGCCACACCGGAAAACAAAAGTTTTATGATCGCGGCAGTTTTAGCCGCTCTTCTTATCACAGCGGTTCTCGCATTTTACCTGCTTCGGCGAAAATAGAACGCCTGCAACCGAAACATTCCCTTTTTCATCCTATTAATGTAAACTTGTGTTCCGCTATGACATCAGATGATGTCTGCGGATAAAGCGGCAAACCGCGAATGTTTACAACGCACTCTCTTTGGGGGCGACAGGCTTCGACAGGGGCTTGTATGGATCTTTGAATGCACGTCGGGCTTGCTTGGTTAGCTCGTTAAAAAAACCGATGCAAAAAACAAATGCTAATCAAGAATTAGCTCTTGCTGCCTAATTAACTTTAGCTACAGCAATGTCACGCCGGAAGTTCGCCTGATGCGACCGGTTGTGGCATAACCCAGTTCAGGCTCGGGCGCGTCCTCCACCTGCGGACGCGGCCTAAAGTTAGCCGGGTTAGCCTTAGACAAGGTCTTGTTCGTTCATCTGCTTGTCTTTGGCGAAATTAAAGTGAACGGACTAAACGTGTAGATTTCACTGGTCGCAACCTTTGGATGCGGGTTCGATTCCCGCCGCCTCCACCAATTTTAATACATTTGTTAACGCAGTCCTCTCAACCGCTTTTTTGCGTAGATCTCTGGCGGCGCGGCTGCCGGATAACAGCGCAAAAAACTTATTCACTCCGTCAAGCTCCAATACAAAGTAATTAGGCCTGCTTGGCGGTTAAATATGAGATCCATAGTGTTTCGTGACGTAAGGCTTCAAGATTGGAAGCCGAAAGGTGATTTCGTTCTTAAGGTCAATTTTGATACACCCATTCCCTGGTTCTACAGTTTGGTAAATGATGTGACGGTTACGCATGGCGCCGATGTAATGCTGAAAATCATGCGTCACGGATATCCCGACGGAATTCCGAGGATGAGTCAATTACGCGGAAATCTGAAAAGCATTGAGCTTTATGCCTGCCAGGTGGCAAAGATCACACCGGGTTCCAGCGGCGCGGCGGGAGACGGCAACGTGTTCTGTGACAACATGGCCCAGATAACTCAAACGACCGTAAAGGCTTCGGCCTCAAACCAGAGGTATTTTACCGGGGAAAGAAGAGGTGAGACTCTCGATTTTGATATGTGGGAGGGCACCGTTTTGACGTATGGGCTGAATGGCAACGTGGTCAACATTGAGCAATAAGCCGAGTGTGTTGTGATCCGATATTACCGGCTGGTGCCTCTCAGACAATGAAATAAAAATGCCCGGCCATACACAGGTCGGGCATTTTTCGCATCACTCCACTTCCGCCAATTTATGGCATTGGTGAGAAATTGACATCGGTCATATTGTCATTCAGCAGAAGGTTAATTGGACTGAACCGGTATTGTTTATGGCTTGGTGACAGCACATAACCGGTACCAGCGGAAAGCCCGCTAAACTGATAGTAGCCAAACGGATTCGTACGTACCGTGCTTGTGCGGCCATGTCCGTTATCGATCCGAAGGTGTACATTCCCGATTCCGCGGCCAAAAAGATCAACCACACGGCCCGAGACCGTTACCGGAGCAGAAGAGGGAGCAAGCGAGATAACGAAATTTGCCGATGATATGCCGGACGGTTGGATAAATCCGATCTCACGCACCCTTATCCTGGCCTGCGTAGTAGGAGTGTTCGGCACATTCCAGGTAAAGTTCCCTGTGTTCAAGAGGTCAGCTGCTAATACTGTTGAGAAGGTTGCTCCGCCGTCGGTTGAAAGCTCGATCGTCACATTTCTGTTGAAACCTCCACTGTTTGTCCAAGAAATTTCTACCGTGTCGTCGATGATCGCGACATCATCGTTGATCACAACGCCGGTAATGGTATCAGGAATATTGTCACCGGTAGTATCGCGATACCATCCGATGTCCCTCATCAACTGTCGCGACAGATCAAGCGTCAAGGGAAGTCCCGAAGTAATACTTGGCTCCATCAGTAAGTTAGGGAAAGCAGCTGTTCCGAAATGAGAAATTGAAGATCCCGACTGAAGAGGGCTTGGCGTGAATAGCTCTACTCTGCCGGTTGTCGCGTCTCTCCCGTTTGTTAAAAACCCGGAAGCTAACCGGACATTCGGACCATCCCACAACACATTGTTCACGTTTATTGCAGAAGCTTGCCGTTGAGCGTTCGACATCTGATGCCAAGATAAACTGACAGAACGATCATACATGTTGCGAAGGTAAACATCGGGGAATCCGCTGAAAAAAGCTCCCGTGCTGCCATTTACAAAACTTTGAAATCCAAGTCCGTGTCCCATCTCGTGAAGCAGTACCACAAGCAAATTGATCCGCTGCGAAGGGGTCGCATTGTCCAAGCCATAATAGAACCGCCAATTCGGCCCAAAACAGGTAGGACTTTCATCGAGGTCGAGGTTAAAGGTAGCATTTATTTCAGGATTAGCAGGAATAAGGTCAACACCTGCACGTTTGTTTGCAAGAGCAGACGAATACCATGTTCCCGCAAACTCAGCACCGGAGAAGTCCCGAACGACATTTACCGAACCGGCGGATCCCAGAACACCGCCGCTGGTCGAACAAGTTTGCGGGGCAAACTGTGCCTGCACATTTATCGGTACCGAACTGTCCAGGAAAGCTCCCCAGATCGCTGCTGCAAAATTGAACACGTTCAAACGCTGTTCGCCGCGTGTCGTGCCAGCATTTCCGCCTTCGCCAACGACGAATGCGGCCTGTGTGTCATTAAAGCCAACTCCCGGGCCATTATTGTTCACTATGGTTATCACCGCGCTCGAAGGCGATGCAAGTGCCTCGTTAACGGCGGCATCACTTATCATCTTGGTGTAAAACAAATATTCATCCACGCCCATTCCGTGCCGACGGGCAATATTGGAGATGTCTTCGCGAAGAAATGAAAGAGACGGGACGGGTCTGCCCGTTTCTAGATCACGTCCGAAGAAATCATTTGCCTCGGCCAGACTTGTTACACAGGCTGCAGCCGCTTCGCCATTAGAATCGACACGGCCGAGCATCACATTTTGAAAACGACCGTCGAGATCGAAGAAGACGGTGCCATCGTGCAGCGTTTGCTCGACCAACCCATCTGAAGAGCGGTCGGTTAGCTGTCTTATCACTTCGGCCATTTTTTTGTCATTCTCTCGACTGCGGACGGACGCTCGCACGGGCTCGTCTCCTGAAGAACGCTGCTGGGCGAGGACGGGCAACCTGTCCTCTGCAAGAAAAAAGATTGTTAATATCAGTACAAAAATTGATAAAACGATAGCTGCTCGTCTCATAGGCGATTCTCCGGGGTATGTTTATTTGGGTAGATTATGTAATTACCCTTAATTTCTGTCGATGATCTGTGGACAGTTTTAAGTTGATAAAGTGAGAAGGGGAAACTCGACTACTATTGTATCTGTCATCAATTTCTAAAATCAATAAAAAAATCTACAAGGTTTTGTTCAGCTTTTTCTAACCAATCTCCTTATTATGCCGATGGCTTTAAATGCCCCTTGAGCGTTGACATTGAACTTGGCGGATCCTATTCTCAGTTCTTTTGATGAACGAGATAGCAACAAAAGACAAGTTCGATCTTAGGTCGCTCCCTATCGGAATTTTTGATTCGGGTGTTGGAGGCCTAACGGTCTATCGGGCACTTCATAATCGTTTGCCTAACGAACGCTTCATTTACTTGGGCGATACGGCGCGAGTGCCCTACGGAACGAAATCACTGGCAACGGTAGAACGTTATGCACTGGAAAATGCTCAGTTTCTTGCATCTCTCGGAATAAAGATGCTCGTTGTGGCGTGTAACACAGCGTCGGCTTTGGCACTTCCGCAGATACGTGCCCAGATCGGCCTTGACGTTGTCGGGGTGATCGGCCCGGGAGGACGCAAGGCAGTCGAGATCATCGGTGGTGAGGCTCCACGGATAGGTGTGATCGCCACAGAAGCTACGGTAGCAAGCAATGCCTACGCCGATAGGATCCACGACGCATGTGACAAAGCTCAGATCCTGCAGCAGGCATGTCCGCTATTTGTGCCACTGGCCGAAGAAGGATGGACAGATGCTCCGGAGACAAATTCGATAGCTCAAAAATATCTTTCAGTGTTTGATGAGTTCAAACCGGAGGCCGTCGTGTTGGGCTGTACCCACTATCCAATACTCAAACAGGTCATTCAACAAACCGTAGGTGAAAATGTTAAACTGGTTGACTCAGGCGAGGCCACGGCAGACGAGGTGGTAGAGCTTTTACATGATAAGGGCCTTGATAACCGGAATGTAGTTTCAGGCTCACGGCAGCTTTGCGACGACTTGGATCATTTTTTTGTGACCGATGCGACTGAAAGATTTGCCAGAGTCGCCGAACGTTTCCTCGGTGCAAAACCTATGAAACTCGAGGCGGTAGAAGTTCCGGGCATTGATCAGCCGGTAATTTAGTTGGCGAATGTCGCTTAGACCTGATTTTTTATGAGCTTTGTAAGACCAGACAACCGAGCTGTTGACCAGCTGCGGAATGTAAAGATAACACCTAATATCTCTCCGTATGCAGAAGGCTCCGCCCTGATAGAATTTGGCGGGACAAAGGTGATATGCACCGCCTCTGTTGAAGATCGGGTGCCGATGTTCCTGCGGAATAAAGGTGTGGGTTGGGTGACGGCAGAGTATGCAATGCTGCCGCGAGCAACAAACACCAGAACACAGCGTGAGGTCCAACGCGGGCCTTCGGGCAGAACACAGGAGATTCAACGCTTGATAGGGCGAAGCCTGAGAGCTGTTGTCGATACAAAGCTCCTCGGCGAACGACAGATATTTCTTGATTGCGACGTTATACAAGCAGATGGCGGAACTCGTTGTGCCTCAATAACCGGTGCTTACGTTGCACTTGCTCTGGCATGCCGAAAGATACTCAAACAAGGCACTATAAAAACCTCACCCCTTTTGAGCGAGGTCGCAGCGGTAAGCGTCGGCATTATGGAAGGCACACCTATTCTTGATCTTGCGTACGCAGAAGATTCAGAGGCAGAGGTTGATATGAACATCGTCTGCACCGGAGCAGGCAAATTCATTGAGATACAAGGAACCGCCGAACGCGAGCCTTTCTCCAGAGATCAGATGGACGCCATGTTGGCACTGGCAGATAAAGGCATAAACGAATTGTTCCAGATACAAAGGAATGTTTTGAACAACTAACTCAAGATATGAGCGAAAGAAAATTTGAAGGCCGTTCGGCCATAGTGACCGGCGGCACACGTGGAATAGGAAAAGCTATCGTATTAGAGCTTGCGAATAACGGATGCAACGTTGCATTCAATTATTCAAAAAGCGCCGAAGAGGCTGAAAAGCTTAAGTCTGAGATCGAGGCTCTGGGTGTAAAATCCTTTGCCGCTCAGTGTGATGTAGCGAGTACAGAAGCTTCGGCGGATTTCGTAAAACAGACGGTTGCCGAGTTCGGTTCTTTGAATTATCTAGTTAACAATGCCGGCATCACCCGAGATCAGCTTATTCTCAGGATGAAAGAAGAAGATTGGGACGCGGTAATAGACACTAACCTAAAAGGTGCCTGGAATTTCTCAAAGGCGGCGGTTCGTCCGATGATGAAAAATGAGGACGGCGGTTCGATCCTTAACATTGCTTCTATTTCCGGCGTTGTCGGTATGCTCGGACAATCTAATTATTCCGCTTCAAAGGCGGGTATGATCGGTCTGACAAAATCTCTTGCTAAAGAAGTTGCCAGCCGAAAGATCACCGTCAATGCTCTCGCCCTCGGCCTGATCGAGACCGAAATGGCGTCTGAAATGAACGCAGAATATCGTGAAAAGATACTTGCCTCTATTCCGCTTGGCCGTCTTGGCAATGTCAAGGAAGTGGCCGAGATCGCCAGTTTCATGCTCTCTGATTCCTCCCGTTATCTTACCGGACAGGTTGTCCAACCCGATGGCGGACTGGCTATGTAGGTCTCGCACAAAAGCGAAGCCTTAGAAGCATTTGCCTCAAGGAAGAAGGAGAGTAACTTGTCGTTGGAGTACGTCGAAAAGACCGAAGCGGAAACCGATCTGAGCGATGATCAAAAAGATCCTCAAGCCGAGGTCGGTTTTGGGACACCGCGTTATACGTGTGTTCTGATAGGCTGTCTTTTTCTGGTTTTTTTAGCTCAGATGTATGCTGGTTTCGATCGGTCAAACTACAGCGTTGCATTCGACAAGAATGCATTTCGTTACGGCGACGAATATTGGAGGATCTTGACAGGAATGACCGCGCACGGTTTTCTCCTTCATTTTCTTCTGAACAGCTACGCTTTTTTCAGCTTTGGCAGGCTATTTGAGTTTCTGTCCAGCGGTTCTCATCTGGCAATAGTGTTTCTGCTTGGCGGCATTACCGGTAATATATTGAGCCTTATCTTTCTACCTGATGTTCCGTCTGTCGGGGCATCAGGCGGCATCATTGCTTTGGTCGGCTACCTTGCTGTATATGCATTTCGCCGCAGACAGTTCGTATCACCGCAGTTCCGCAAAAGCCTGATGATGAATATCGGCTTCATACTTGTCTTCGGACTTGTCCTTTACAATGTGGTAGATAACTACGGCCATATCGGCGGCTTGCTTGCTGGAGCTGTTTATGCTTTTTTCCAGATACCTTCGGATGTTTATAAAGACCCGCGTGAAACAGGCCCGGTCGCACAGGGAGCAGGCATGGCATCTTTAGGTGTTTTCATCGCTGCATCGCTCCTGAGTGTTTATCTGATATTTACTGCAACAAACTAGACCTTTGATATGGCCAGAGTCCGAGTTCACCAACACGTAAATCCGCTTGCTCCATATTTTCGCCAGGCACCAGAGCCTCTGGATCTTGACCAGATCTTCGCCGACTCCGAACTTCCGCTTCACCTGGATCTGGGATGTGCTCGCGGGCGATTCATTCTGAAAATGGCGGAGTTAGAACCAAACCAAAATTTTATCGGCGTGGAGATACGCGAAGCTCTGGTCAATGAAGCAAACAGGCTGGCGGCGGAACGCGACCTTAGTAATCTGCGCTATTCCTTTTGCAATGCAATGCTCTGGCTTGACCGCCTGTTAGAAAAGATACCGGGCGGAGTTCTGCAAACAGTGACGATCCAGTTTCCCGATCCGTGGTTCAAGAAAAAACATTCAAAGCGTCGTATGGTAACTCCCGAGATGGTTGAGACCATAGCTAATATTGCGGCACCAAATGCACGCATATTCGTTCAGACAGACATAGAATTTCTTGCCGAAGAGATGTTTGACATGTTTAGAAAGAATGAGCATTTTAGCGAGATCGAAATAGATAAAAATCCTTTTCCCGTGAAGACAGAACGCGAGAACGCAGTGGAAGAAAAGGGCCTACCGGTCTATCGAGCAATGTGGAACGTAAAATAAAAAGCGGCCCGATTACAGGACCGCTTTCCTTCGATCTACTTGGATACCTCAAACTACCAACTGACATCTATACGATAGTTATCGGCTCCGCCTTTGTCGTCATAGATCTCTATGACGGCCATGTAATCATTTGAAGCGGACGGCTGCTGGAACACTCTTACTTCTCCGCGTCCGTCACGCTTTCTGACAGTGACATTGCCGGGGCGGCGTGCCAGTGCACCGGTGAAATTAAAGCGAGCATTCTGCACCGCGCTTCCTTCTATCACCTGCGGAAACACATCTCTGCCGGAAATATATAGATATACCCTGTGGTCAACCCTGCCGGACCATGAGACGCTGCCGCGCTGATACGGTTCGATAGCGTTGCTGCTTTGCCATGACACCTCGATACGATAGTTATCTGCTCCGCCGCGTGGGTCTTCGATCCTGATCACAGCCTGATAGTTATTTCGGCTGTTCGGCTGCTCTAGCACACGCACCGTCCCGCGGCCATCCTCTCTGCGGACAGTTACCGTAGATGCCCGTCTCGGCAGTGATCCGTTAACATACTGCTGGGTTGTTGTTAAGCCGGTATTACTGACATCAACGGCGCGAATGGTATTTCCACTGATAATGATATTTGCCGTTTTATCAACACGTCCTGACCATGTTGCGGTCCCGTTGACTGTACCACCGGGGAAACCGGGATTGCCGGGGTTACCTGGAAAACCGGGGTTGCCTGGATTTCCGGGATACTGGCCGATCGGAAAATCGTATCTACGCGGAATGCCCTCATAACCGTCCATATAACCTTGAACGAAATATGGGCGAACTGCCGCGCCCTGTCTTGCCTGTTGTGTTTCAGGTGTTCGTCCGCGTGACATAAAGCGGTCATTGGCTCCTACGTTATAACCTGTCTCATAAGCGGTTCTTTGGCTCGCTGTCCATCGACCAAATGAGGGTCTCGTGTCAAACCCGGCATTATATCCGTCGCGAAAATCACGTTCGTATGTTCGATTATATTTGTTGCGATATCGTCTGTAATCTCTGCTTCTGTTTTGCTGTGCATCATTGGCCCCATCCTGATACCCCTGATTATAATAACCGCACCTTACGGGCGTCATTGAGTTGGTATCACACTGAGCTTGAGCGGTCTGTGCGCTAAAAACGAACAAACCGATGACAAAAAGCACACTTGCTAATATTTTCATTGGTGATCTCCTTTTTTATAGAGTTCTGTTTATCTAAAGGTGAAAAGATCTTTTGATCCTTATTCTATCTTGTACTGCCGGTCGCTATTTCCATCTTTTTTCCTTCTGAAAGCGTTTGACAACCATGTCACGCCTCATTTTAGGTAGATGGTCAATAAATAGCTTTCCGTTGCAATGATCTGTCTCATGCATGAACGCCCTAGCGGCATAACCTTCTGCTTCCATCTCGAACCATTCACCGTTTTCGTTCTGGGCTTTGAGCTTTGCCTTCAACGGACGGCTAACTACAGCAGGAACCTTTCCCACCGAAAGGCAGCCTTCCTGTCCGCTCTGTTCTCCCTCGGACTCCACTATCTCAGGGTTTGCGGCGATGAGTTTTATTCCGTCACAGTCCATGACGAAGAGCCGCAAATTCAACCCGATCTGCGGAGCTGCAAGACCAACGCCCTCAGCATTATACATCGTCGCGAACATATCCTCGCAGAGGGTCTTTAGATCGTCGTCGAAAGTCTCAACAGGTTTGCCGAGCTCTGCAAGAACTGCATCAGGATATTCTGTTATTTTTCTGATCGCCATCTGTGTCAGACAAGTTAGATCGCCGTGCAATTTTTAGGGCTGAAAACAACTATCGGGGAATGGTCCCAAAGCGCGAGCCACGACGAAAGTCCCGCTTTGCAAAGAATCCTTTTTCATCACGGGCAAGGCATTCCCAACACACATTACGCCTCTCATTTGTCGGGGAAAAGAATGTGTTGTAATGACTTACCTCGCGGTCGCATTCACCGCAACGCACCAAAGGTTTTTCAATGACCTTGGGATCAATGGCATCGATCATATAAAATTTTGACTCCGAATAAATAGATCTCTTCTTCATATCTTAGTCCTGTAAAAGCTTTTTGCCAAAACCGCCAAACATTCATTCTGGGGACGCTGCACCGAATGTTACTCTATTAGTTGTTAAAAACCTGGCCATGTCTTTAACCTCTAAAGCATTTTTCCTAATGATCGTCGCCTTTTTATCGGCAAAGCCCCTGTTCGCACAGACAAGCAGCCTGAGCGTGATCGTCAGCGACGAGGCGGGAGCACAAATACAAAACGCAGTCGTCAGGATCACCAAACCTAATGGCTCCTCATCTAACTGTGTGTTCTCTGAGGACAGATATGTTTGTCCTAAAATAGATGTTTACCCTTTTGTATTAGAAATAAGGGCGGCTGGATTCGCTAGTTTCAGACAAAACTATAACCGGCCTGAAACGGTCGCTGATCCATTGAGAATTACATTAAAGGTCGGAACATTTGATATAGAAATTCCATCGATCGTCATAGGACGAATTGAAAACAGAGCCGGAGACACTCCTCAAAGTGTGGCCATCGTTGATCGAGACGATATTGGATCGACCGCCGCACCGACACTCGACGATGCTCTCCGACAAATAGCAGGTTTCTCTACCTTTCGGCGCTCAAGCAGCAAGAACGCGAATCCGACGACGCAGGGAGTTTCATTGAGAGGTGTCGGCGGAAGCGGAGCCAGTCGGACTGCGGTCATCTTTGACGGGATCATGTTGAATGATCCGTTCGGTGGTTGGGTTCAATGGAACAGAATTCCTCCGATAGCGGTAGAGCGTGTCGAAGTGCTCAGGGGTGGTGCTTCGAATCTCTACGGAAGTTCATCTTTGGGCGGTGCCGTGCAGGTTGTTCCCCGCTCTGTCGGTGAGGGATCTGTATTTTCCGGCGAACTTTATGGCGGCAGTGAAAGAACATTTTCCGGGTCCGCGTATGCCGGCAGGTCATTTGGACAATGGTCAACCGATGCTTTCGCGTATGTCTTTCGCACCAAAGGACATATTCCTGTTGACGTCGCCGAACGGGGCGAGATAGACACGCACGCCGGTGTAAAAGCGTTTTCACTTTCGCCGCGCATTATTGGGCGTGTCGGCAAGACAGCCAATTTCTTCGTAAGGCCGTCTTACTTTGGAGAGAACAGAGAGAACGGAACTCCTCTGCAAACCAACGATACACACTCACGCCAGATAATCGTCGGCGGCAGCTTTTCGCCCGGCTCGATCAAGGAAAATTTACCTGAACTTTCTTTTAACTGGAATGTTTACGCCGGATCGCAGATATATGATCAGGCATTCACGTCGGTCAATGCTTCCAGATCATCGGAAACACTTACCAGGCTCCAACGTTCGCCTGCCCAAACAACGGGGTTTTCTTTTGCAGCAACGGCTAGTTTTACACATCATACGGTACTTGCTGGATTTGAAGGCAGAAATATCAGAGGAGCCAGTGATGAGATCGCCTTCGCCGCCGGAGAACCGAGCGGTTATTTTGGTTCGGGCGGCAGAGAAACTTCATTCGGTTTTTTTATTAAGGATCAGGCATTTGTGGGAAAGCGTCTTGTGATAACGGGTTCCGTGCGTTATGACCGATGGAATAATCATCGCGGCATTTCCGCAACACGTCCGGTCAGTGAGTCTGCCATAAACGCCATAAACTATCCCGACCGGGTCGAATCGATGACAAGCCCGCAGGTCTCTGTATTGTTCCGTTTTAGTGAGGCCGTTTCGATCTACGGTTCGGCGTCAAGAAGTTTTCGTGCACCGACGCTGAATGAACTCTATCGTGGTTTTCGTGTCGGAAATGTGGTGACAAACGCTAATGAAAATCTCAGGGCGGAACGTGCGAACAATATCGAAACCGGTGTAAGTGTTGCGGGCCGCAGATATTTTCTACGCGTGAACGGATATCTGACCGATATAGACGGGACGGTTTCTAACGTAACTATCTCATCTGCCCCTACCCTGATAGTCCGTCTAAGACAAAATGCCGGACAAACGAGAACGAAAGGCATAGAAGCCGACCTGGAAACACGTTTGGGTCCGCTTTCGATCAATATTGGTTATCTATACGCAGATCCGTCAATAAAGAGTTTCCCGACGAACACCGATCTGATCGGGAAGATGATACCTCAAGTAGCTCGACATCAGGCGACACTGCAGTTGACCTTTCAGAGAGAAAGATGGAAAGCTGCGAGTCAGATAAGATCGTCAAGCAAACAATTTGATGATGACCTAAATGACCTTAGTTTAGAAGCTTATGGACAGGCAGACATTATGATAGAACGGCATATAGGAAATTCAAGCAAGATATTTTTAGCAGTTGAGAATATCTTCAACACCCGATATTCAGTAGGGAGAACGCCTGTCAGAACCATAAATCAGCCCACGAACATACGTTTAGGCTATAGATTTGACCTGCAAAAATAGAAAGCGGCCGATGAGGCCGCTGTAAATATCCTATATAAAAGTTGGTAATACCAACTTTTTAGTTATATCAAGAAAATGTGTACGGCAATTGTTTCAGCTTATTCAGGCTGTCCTTTACAGCCAGGCCCGAAAAGGGCTGGCATTTTTGTGCTGATAATTGGATAATTTTCGGCTTCCTTGTTTATTTCAAGCCAGTTCAGATATTCCTCTGGAATGGACATATCAGAAAAGATCGCCTCAACAGGACATTCAGGCAAACAGGCGTCACAGTCAATGCAGGTATCAGGATTTATCAAAAGCTTGTCAGGAAGCTCGTGAAAAGCCTCAACAGGACAGACGGCAGCACAGTCAGTGTACTTACATTCAACACAGGGTTCAGCAACTATATAGGTCATTGGGCAACATTCTCCGAGCCTGATACTTATCGTTCAGGCTAAAATTAAAACGTAATATTGTGGCGTAAGGATGTCAACTGTCGCGAAACAAATGAACAAGTGGTAGAATGCGTTAGACAAAGTCTAGAGTTCAACAGTTTCAGATCAAAATTTACGGAGTACCGGATGACCAACATCAAAGTGGAGCGAGAATTATCGCTTGATTTCCTGAGAGTTACCGAGGCAGCGGCGATCGAATCCGCTAAGACAATGGGCCAGGGCGACCGAAAGCATTCTGACCATGTAGCGGTAGAGGCGATGCGCGAAGTAATGGACACGGTCCAAATGCGCGGACGCATAGTGATAGGCGAGGGTGAGCGCGACGAAGCGCCAATGCTGTACATCGGCGAAGAGGTCGGCGGAGGCGTTTTTCCTGCTGAGATCAGAGGCGGCTTTCCCGAAGTTGACATTGCGGTAGATCCGCTTGAGGGGACCAATCTTTGCGCACTAGGTGCCAACAACGCAATTGCTGTGCTAGCAGCCGCCGAACGCGGCGGCCTGTTGAATGCTCCGGATATTTACATGGACAAGATCGTCGTCGGGCCTTCGTGCCGCGGTGCCGTCGATATCGATGCTCCTGTTGAAGACAACCTTCGGCATATAGCAAGAAGGCTTGGCCGCGATGTGGATGATCTGACCGTCATCTGTCTCGACCGTCCACGCCACAAAAAGCTTGTTGAGGACGTGAGGGCCACCGGAGCCAGAATAAGACTCATATCTGACGGCGATCTGTCCGCGGGCATCTCGGCTGCTGTTGCGGGAACTAATATTCATGCACTGATGGGCATCGGCGGTGCTCCAGAGGGCGTTATCACTGCCGCCGCGATGAAATGTCTCAACGGCGAGATACAAGCAAAATTGGTCTTTGACCCTGAGAGACTTGGTGTTGATGCTTCAAAGGTTCCGCCGGTCGAGGCTGTTGTGGAACGCATAAAGAGCATGGGCATTTCAGATCCGTACAAGCTCTATGACACGAACGACCTGGCTCCGGGTAAAAAGATAATCTTCGCCGCAACAGGCGTGACGGACGGTTCGCTGCTGCGGGGTGTAAGATTCTTTGGCGAAGGCAAGCGTACTCATTCGGTCGTTATGACAACCGACAGCAAGAGCATTCGTTTTGTGGACACTGTTCACGTCGAAGGCGGGCCTGACGCGGTCATTAGGTTCTGACAAACATACGTCTCGGCGATATCACTAACCGACCTCACCCGATCCGTGTGTTCAATACTCCGAACGCCGGTGATATCGCCGGGTTACCTTGCTGACGATCAGCACGTATTCTGTCTTTATGACATTTGGATAAAAAATAACATCAAGCTCCCGCAGAAAAAAATGAGTGAATCAAAATCTTACGTATTGGACCTTGGTGAGGTCGGAGCCGGTGACGTTGCAATCGTAGGCGGCAAATGCGCAAGCCTGGGCGAACTGTTCAGAGAACTGACAACACAAGGTGTCAGGGCCGTGGACGGTTTTTCAACGACCAGCCATGCCTATGAAACGCTTCTGGAAACGGACGGCCTTCGCGACAAACTGAAAAAGCTGCTCAAGGGACTCGACGTAAATGACCTTGACGAGCTTGCACGTGTGGGAGCGGAAGCTCGCCGCATGATGATGGAAACGCCGTTTCCTGACGATCTGGAAACCGCCATAAACGGCGCTTACGAACGACTGGGTAACAGGATCGGCAAGAAGTCTTTTGAAGTAGCTGTCCGCTCTTCGGCTACGGCAGAAGATCTTCCTGACGCTTCATTTGCCGGACAGCAGGACACGATCCTGAACGTAAGAGGTGAATCTCGCCTGATCGAAGCCTGCAAAGAATGCTTTGCTTCGCTCTGGACAGACCGCGCCATTTCGTACCGCACGGCCAAGGGTTTCGATCACTTTGACGTTGCCCTCTCGATAGGCGTTCAGCCGATGGTGCGGTCCGATATTGCCTGTTCCGGCGTGATGTTCACGCTCGACACGGAAAGCGGTTTTCGTGACGCTGTGGTCATAAACGGCGCGTGGGGGCTTGGCGAAGCTGTCGTTCAGGGCATGGCGACCCCGGATGAATGGATCATTTTTAAGCCCACGCTAAAGAAAGGATTTCGCCCGATCATCACTAGAAAGCTCGGCGTCAAAGAAGTGAAGATGGTCTTTCACGATGACGGAACAGGGACAATGGTCCGTCCCGTCGTTGAATCACAAAGAAAACGATTTTGTCTCGCCGGATTTGAGGTTCTTCAGCTTGCTCAATGGGCGTGCGCCATTGAGGATCACTATTCAAAGATCGCGGGAAAGCATCAGCCCATGGACATCGAATGGGCAAAGGACGGCATCACAGGCGAGCTTTTTATTCTTCAGGCAAGGCCGGAAACTGTTCACACACAAAATACTGAAAATTATATCGAGACCTATGAGCTGACCGGAACGCACGGTGCACCGCTCACATCGGGTGTTGCCGTCGGGCAAAAGATCGGCAGCGGAACGGCTCATGTCTTGCTTGACCCTTCAAAACTGAACACCTTCAAGCAGGGTGAGATACTTGTAACGACCATGACCGATCCTGCTTGGGAACCGATCATGAAACGAGCCTCAGCTATCGTCACGGAACGCGGCGGCCGCACCTGTCATAGTGCCATCATCAGCCGTGAACTTGGTATTCCATGCATTGTCGGCACCGGCGATGCCACGGAAAAAGTAAAGAATGGCAGTGAAATAACCGTGTCTTGCGCGGAGGGTGATGTTGGTAATATTTATTACGGAAATATCGATTTTGAAGTTAAAAAGCACAAGATAACGGATGACGTCCGACCAAACACTCAGATCATGATGAACGTCGGCGACCCTGACCATGCTTTTAAGGTCTCACGGCTTCCTAACGACGGCGTCGGCCTCGCGCGTCTTGAGTTCATCATCAACAATCACATCGGCATCCATCCGATGGCTCTCGTGAATTATCCGAACTTGAAGCGACGCGAAGACATAGACACTATCTCTTCCCGCATCTTGGAAGAAGACCCGAAAGAGTTTTTCGTTCGTTCACTTGCAGAAGGCGTCGGACGCATAGCGGCAGCTTTTTATCCAAAACCGGTGATCGTCAGAATGTCAGATTTCAAATCGAATGAATACGCTATGCTGATCGGCGGCCGTGAATTTGAACCCATAGAGGAAAATCCCATGATCGGTTTTCGCGGTGCGTCAAGATATTATGACGACCGCTACCGGGCCGGTTTCAAATTGGAATGCCTTGCTCTGCAAAGAGCACGTGAGGATATGGGCTTGACCAATATAAAACCGATGATCCCATTCGTCCGCACGGTCGAGGAAGGCGAAAAGGTCATCGCTCTGATGGCGGAACACGGCCTTGTTCAGGGCGAGAACGAACTGGAGATCTATGCCATGTGCGAACTACCTGCAAATGTTGTGTTCGCCGACGAATTTCTAAAAGTATTTGACGGTTATTCAATAGGGTCTAATGATCTGACCCAACTCGCTCTTGGCCTTGATCGCGATTCTGAAATGGTCGCCCATCTTTTTGATGAGCGTAACGGAGCAGTTGAAAAGATGGTAGCCATGGCAATAGATTCGGCCATCCGCAGCGGCAAGAAGATCGGCATTTGCGGTCAGGCGCCTTCGGATTATCCCGAATTTGCGGATTTTCTGGTCGAACGCGGGATCAACTCCATTTCGTTGAATCCGGACACGGTCATTCAAACTACCGAGCATATACTGAAAACCGAAAAGCAGATGAATTCAAAAAAATAGCGAGATATAAAGGGACTTCCCGAATTCCCAAACCACTCGGCTCATCTGCTAAACTGGTCCTGCTCATGCAATAGTCTTGTAGCAGGGCCTTTTTATTATGATGGCAGCCAGAGAACAAATAATAAAAAAAGCGTATCGAGCTTGGTTCGTTGTTGTTTTGATCACCATAGCTTGGGCTATTGCAACGGTTCTTCCCGCTATACTTCCTTTTATTTCTGAAAGTTTTACAGGCTCTTCATTTTTCTGGTTCTTCGGCCATATCTGCCATCAAATGCCTGAAAGGTCGTTTCATTTCGGCGTTCACCAATTTGCTGTGTGTTCGCGTTGCTTCGGTGTGTATTTTGGCATCGCAGCAGCCATTCTTATTTATCCGCTATGGCGAAATGTGGATGAAATAGAACCGCTCCCGCGTATCTGGCTTTTCCTATCGATAATTCCGATGGGAATAGATTGGTCACTGGGAATGCTTGGAATATGGGAAAATAACCACTTGTCGCGCTTTGTTACCGGATTGATACTTGGCATCGGGTGTGCGACATATATTGTACCGGCGGTCGTTGAGATCACACTGAACTATTCGACTGTCCGCCGCCCTGTATCATAAGAAAATGCCAGCAGTTTTTTGTCTCTTCACTGCACAACAGATATTGACTATTAACGCTAAAAGGCACAAAATCTACAAATATCAATGAGTTTTGATAAGAACAGCGCAGCTGAAAGAGCAAAACAGGATCTGGCCGAAAGGCTTGGCATCAATGAAAGCGAGATCTCCGTTTCCGGTATCAAGGAAGTGGAGTTTCCTGATATGTCACTTGGCGCACCGGCAGCCGATGAAATGGCTGCGCAAATGATATCTTACGGCTGGCGTATAGAACTCGAAGCCGGCGGTAAGAACTATGAATATCGCGGCGATAAATATCAGCTGCGTATAAAGGATTTCAAGGGGCAAAATCACGTTGTAGTGTATTAATTCCCTGTTCTATTTCCCTTTGCTTGAGGGAGCAAGGAGATCTTAACTATGAATCGAAGCAATATCTGGATACATATTTGTGTCGCCTTGATCCTGGTCACTCTTGCAGCGGTCCTGGGACAGATCAGTAAACTGAAGTCAGGCCTTAGGCCTCAAACCGCTGAGACACGTGATCTTGCCCGTCCGGTCGCAAAGCCTACGACGATCAAGCGTGCCGTATCCGAATCGGAACCGGAAGTGCTTGTCCGCTTTAAAAAGAATGTCACTCGTGCACAGATAGATAAATTAGTTGCGAAGAACAACGACCGTATCGAGGACAGGCTTGAACTTGTGGCCGGCCTGAAGGCAGTTGACGACCTGGACAATGCCGATCCGGAAACTGTTGCTCAGCAATATGCTTCGATGACGGACTTCGTCGAATATGCTGAGGTCAACTACGAGATCACAATCGATGAAAAGGAATTTGTTCCTGTCCTGGAACACTTAGATAAACCTTCTCCGGCAGCACCTAACGATCCGCATTTCGGCGATCAGTGGGGTCTGAATAACGATGGGCAGAACGGTGGAAAGAAAGGTGCTGATGTCGCCGCAACAAAAGCCTGGGAAAAAACGAAAGGAAGTGAAGAGGTTGTTGTAGCTGTGCTTGATACTGGTGTGGATTACACTCATCCTGACCTTGCCTCAAATATGTGGACAAGGCCGGATAATATCCCTGCCTACAATGATGTCGAGCTGGGCACTTTTAACGACCGCTACGGCTTTAACGCTGCTGACAATTTTGC
>JAHBSH010000079.1 GCA_019639215.1 Acidobacteriota bacterium | reverse complement strand
TGCAAGAGGAATCCAATTTTGGGGGGGGCAGACGGCTCGTTCAAATTCGGTCACAGTGAAAGGAAATCAGGTGGGCAATCCTATATCGAATGATGTAGATGGGGTGTATGCAATCGGCATTGCTGTACAAGGGAGTTCGAATATATTGATCACAGAAAATACTGTCTATTCTGAAAGCTATGTTAGTAGGGCTATAAGCGGTATTGAACTCGGCCCAGAAAGCCTTACCAACTCTTTCGGTACCGTTACAGTTGAAAAGAATAAAGTCCTAAAGGTAAAAAGCAACTCAGGAGCCAGTTACGGAGCATATGGCATAAATATTTCGTCAGGACATGGCCATGTTATTCGAAATAATTTTATCTCGGGTGTTATAAACTCACAAAGAGGAGCTGGGGGGCTTGCTCTCACCTCTGCGCCTGTGGGGATTCGTCTTAGTGAGGGAAACAATCACAGGGTACTTCATAATTCAGTTCATTTATACGGAACCATTGCACCTGGAGCTAGTGCAGTAAATATTTCAGCTGCGATCGGCATTGCTGGAACAGGCCAGACAGGTATCTGGATCATCAATAACATATTGTCTAATCAGATATCCAGTAATGTAAATACTCTCACATATCAACTGATATTCCAGTTACCATATACAATACCAAATGCAGACCGTAACGTTCTGATAAATAATAACGCCTATTATCTCGGGACAAACCCTAATATGTTCTTAGCAAAAATAGGTACTATTGATCCGCCTACGTCGAATCAGATCTATGATCTGGATGACTTTAATGCAAGTGTTACGACTCCGGCGGCTAACTTTAGAAATTACACATCACAGATAGGCAACACCTCAAACGACAATGCGTCGTTTGCGACTACGAATGCTCCGCCGTTCGTATCGGACAGCGATTTGCATATCCCGACGGCGTATAATACGCAGCTTGAATCAGGCGGAGCGAATGTCAGTGTTCTTGACGACATAGACGGCGATGTCCGCACAACAACGCCGGACATCGGTGCGGATGAGATAACCGCGCCTTCTTCGGCTCCGGCAATTTTGAGCGGACGTGTGCTTTCATCCGGCATGAGAGGATTGAACGGAGCCAGAATAACGGTCATGGGCGGCAACCTTCTTCAGCCGCGAACAGTGATCGTCAATGGGTTTGGATATTACCGTTTTGAGCAGCTTGAGGCAGGGCAGACCTATATCGTGTCTGTTTCAGCACGCGGAGCCGTCTTTGCCGATCCGATTCGTGTCATTAATCTTGACACAGATCTGACGGGACTGGATTTTTACGCACTCCCGTGATCTGACCCGTATGACGGGTTTTAGGTTTGGTCGTCTTTTTTGATAATCTCATAGCATGACAAGGATTTTTGGTACGCTCCTGACGCTATTCATGGCGACCTCTTTCATTTCGGCACAGCAGACAGAAGCGAAATATCGTATTTTTACCGGCGGCGGTGAATCATCCAGTCTTGAAGCCATCATCAAAGCGGCAGAGGCTTCTGATGCCGTTTTTCTTGGTGAATTTCATGATGATGCGGTTGGCCATCGGTTTCAACTTGAGGTATTTGAGGCCGCGATCCGTGAGATCGGGGCTAAAAGGCCGGTTGCGTTATCTTTGGAAATGTTTGAACGCGATGTTCAGACAGTTTTAGACGAATATCTTGCCGGGCTTATATCTGAGGATCACTTTCTACGCAGTTCGCGCCCATGGCCGCAGTATAAGACCGATTACAGGCCGCTTGTTGAGCTGGCAAAGCAAAACAAGCTTGCGGTTATCGCCGCAAATGCTCCTCGCCGTTATGTAAATATGGTCGCTCGGCTCGGGCGCGGCTCGCTGGACAAACTCAGTCCTGAGGCCAAAACATGGTTGCCGCCGTTACCCTTTGCGGAACCATCCGAAGCGTATTCAAAGAAATTCAATGCGTTGATGGGAAGGATCCATGATCCTAATGAGGCTCCAAGTTCAATCCTTTACTCTCAAACGCTTTGGGACGCTGCGATGGCCCATGCCGTTGCAGAGGCAATAAAAGCTAAAAAGGGAACGTTGGTTGTTCATCTGAATGGTGGTTTTCATACCGAAAGCAGGCTCGGGACAGTCGAACACCTGTTCAAGTACAAGCCCGATGCAAAGGCCGTTGTTGTAACGATCAGGTACGAAGAAGATTTCAACAAATTTGATCCGGAAAAACACAAGGATCTCGGAGATTTTGTAGTTCTGACGGATGCGTCGCAGCCGCGAAGCGGTAAATAATTTCAATGTGGCCGCCGAATAAAAATTAGTTTAAAAATATGATCCTACAGAAATTAAAAGAAGCAACAAAAGACCAGCATGAAGCTCTCGAATCAGCCGTCGATGTGATGGATCGCTCGCTGGTATTGGACGATTACAAGGAAATGCTTGTGAAATTTTACAGGTTTTATTCCGCCGTAGAGCCGACATTGCCTGCGGGTGACCTGCTTGCGAACGGGTTCGATATCGATCGTAGAAAAAAGGTGCCGTTGCTTGAAGCAGATCTCCGGCATTTGGGTGTTTTGAACGGTGACGGATCGGAAATAGAGAAATGGGAAGATATTCCTGATCTAACCGAAACGGCCCGAGCATTTGGCGGTATCTATGTTATGGAAGGTGCGACACTTGGCGGCCAGGTCATCACACGTCATCTAAAAGAACATCTTGATATAACACCTGAAACCGGCGGAGCTTTTTTCAACAGCTACGGAAAAGAGGTTGGCCCGATGTGGAAGGAGTTTGGAGCAGCGATCACGGCGTTCTCAGAGGCCAATGGACAAGAGGAAGACACTGTTCAGGCCGCAAAAGAAACCTTTGATGCATTTCGCAGGTGTTTTGAAGAAAGATCGGCCGTTGAGTCGGCAGGATAGTTCATTTAAAAACTCGCAAAGATAAGAAAGGCTGCAGGATCATCTCGCTGCAGCCTTTTCGTTTATATCCCGATCGGAAACGTCATTTAGCTCTTACAGCCGTGAATGAAAGTGAACCGACTCCCGGTACGAGTAGCGTTCCAGACATATTATTTCCTTCAGTTTTGCCACGCATTGGGACGGACATTGCCTGTCCCTGAACAGTCGCGTCAAGAACGGTCTCGAACGTATTTCCGGTTACTTTTCCTTCTTTCAGAATGCCGTCACCTGCGTTCGAAGTGACAGAACCTGTAAATGTCGCAGCTTTCTGGACGATGTCCATATCAAAAACCATGACATCTCCGCCGACGTCGACAGAAAGTATCCATTTACCGGAAATATCAGTAGATGCCGTGTTACCCGAAGCCGGTTCTGTCACCTTAACGGTTGCAGGGTCAACGGTTATTTCTTTCAGGCGTTTGGCGACCTCAGCTGTCATTGATTCCTGAAAACGTCCGCCGAGGTGTTTTGCAAGGAATTTCTCCGATGCGGCGATCATTGCCATGTTGTTCACCGGTCTTGCAAAGCCATGGCCTTCGTCAGGTGCCAGAATATATTCGACCGGATATTTACGGTCGCGAAGGGCAACGACGATCTGATCAGATTCACGCTGTTTTACACGCGGATCATTCGCTCCCTGCACCACCATAAGAGGGGTTTTTATCTTGTCCGCATAGGCATGAGGCGATTGCCGCTTCATCTGTGCCAAGCCTTCGGGTGTTCGCGGATCACCCATACGTTTGTAAAATGTTTCGCGGATACCTTCCCAATAGGGCGGTATCGATTCAAGCAATGTTTGCAGGTTTGAAGGCGGGACTATCGCCACCGATGCGGCATAAACATCCGGTGTGAAAGTGACCCCTGCAAGTGCTGCGTAGCCACCATAGCTTCCGCCCATGATGCCGACACGTTTGGCATCGACTATGCCCTGATCGACGAGATATTTGATCCCCCACGTGATGTCATCCTGCATCTTTTCTCCCCATTCATTATTGCCTGCATTGAGGAATTTCTTGCCGAAACCGGTAGATGCACGAAAGTTGGGCTGAAGAACGGCGTAGCCGCGGTTCGCTAAAAATTGGGCGTAGGTATTATAGCCCCAGACATTACGCGACCAAGGACCACCGTGAGGATTTACGACCAGCGGCAGATTCTTTGCCGGAACGCCTTTAGGCAACGTCAGATAGGCCGGTATTTCCAGACCGTCTGAGGACGTGTATCGAATCGCCGTCATCGGTGACAGAGCTTTTCTGTCAAGCTTTTCACGTGCTTGATAGAGGGTGGAAAGATTCTTGCTTCCTGTGTCATATAGCCAGACGGTTCCGGGATCGACATCGCTGGATGTTACGACAATGAATTTCTTTTCATCTTTGGTCGATGAAGGGAAGCTGATCTCGCGGTCGCCAAGCTTCTTTTTTATGTCGCTGTAATAGCCTTCAAGCTTTTTGTCTTTGAAATATATGCGCAGTTTGTCGTCGTAATAGCTGGTTGCGGTTATCTCTTTCGTTACGCCTGAAATACTTACGCCGTCCAGATCTACCTTTTTCATCGGGTCGCCCTCAACCTTTTCGACCTTTCCGGTAGCAACGTCTATCAGGGCAAGTTCGATGAGGTCAAGATCACCTTTGTTCGTACGAATGTAAACACGTTTGTTGTCCTTGTGAAAGGCGATCGGGCCGCAATCCTCGAATGCATTGCAATCGTATATTTTCGTTGTTTTTCCATCCGGCTCAACCCTCAAGATCTCTGTATCGCCATTCTGTGCCGAACGTGTTGCCAGACGGAGCTTATCAGTGTGGTCAAATACCATCTGTTGGAGGCGGTCTTTATTTTCACTGATGAGTGTGCGTTCGCCTGTGGATATCTTGACCTTGTAGAGATCGTGCCATGCCTTGTCACGATCATTGATGCCGACATATATGGCGTCAGGGTCGTTTTCCGGAACATGCTGGATCATTGCACGAATTCCTTTTGCCTCTGTGATGTTGCGGGCTGTCGGTACTGGCGAGCCTTCGGCAGGTTTGGCCGCCGGATCGACTGCATAAACATTGAAATTCTCATCACCGCCTTTGTCTTGTACAAAAAGGAGATATCTACCGTTCTCAGACCAGAAATAATTGCGAACGGGACGCGTATCATTGGTTAACGGCCGCGCGGCAGAGAAAGGCTCGTTTATTCCCTTTACCCAGACATTCATTGTGCCTTCGAAAGGCTTGATGAACGAAATATACTTGCCATCAGGCGATATCTGGGCTCCGGCGTATTCGGGGTTGTCAAAGAATATTTCCCGGTCGATAAGCGGCGGCATTTGTGCCGATACGGACGCAACCGTCCCCGCAAGCAAAAGGCCTGCCATCATAAGCTTTGTCAGAGATCTCATAGAATTATTTTGTCCTTAATTTGTGTTCTAAACGGAATTTTTATTGAATACGAACCCGAAATACAAAAGTTCAGTGTTACTAGAGTATATCGTCACGCCATTCTTTTTTTCGAAATGATGACTCGGTCCAGAAATTACGGAAAAGCTCGATCTCAGGCCGTCCGTTCGACGGTGTGACGACGGTGACGACATCGTAACGAAAACGCATATCAAAAAGGCCGAATATTCGTCGATAGACGCGAGCCGTTCTGATTATCTGTCGCTGCTTTTGCCTGTCCACAGCCGAAAGAGGTCCACCAAAGTCACGCGATACACGAGTTTTGACCTCGATAAAACAAAGCGTATCGCCTTCCAGGGCAATAAGGTCTATCTCGCCCGTAACCTGTGCTCCTCGGCTGTTACGTCCAATCGGAACAATGAAATTCGCCGATACAAGCCGAAAACCCTTCAATCGCAGAAAGCGGGCGGCAAGTGTTTCGCCTTTCGCTCCGGTCTCCCTTGTGCTTCTGCGCAGGTCAGGTCTATGCTGTTGTAAGAGCAATTCTTCTTTCAAAGTTATTATCCTAAGGATCGTATTGCGGGCATTGTATCAGAGTTTTGATCAAAAGACGCCCGTTTTAATTACCTGATTTTATTTCACAATGACCGATAAGAATAAACATACAAACCGGCTGATCGATGAGACCAGCCCGTATCTTTTACAGCACGCACACAACCCCGTCGATTGGTTTCCGTGGGGCGAAGAGGCTTTTGAACGTGCAAAGGCCGAAGACAAGCCTGTATTGGTCAGTATTGGGTATTCTGCCTGTCACTGGTGTCATGTGATGGAGCATGAATCATTTGAGGACGAAAGATCTGCCGCGATAATGAATGAACATTTCATTAGCATTAAGGTCGATATGGAAGAGCGGCCCGACGTTGATCAGATTTATATGACGTTTGTCCAGATGACCACAGGACGCGGCGGCTGGCCGATGAACGTGTTTCTTACACCGGATAAGCGGCCGTTCTATGGCGGGACATATTTTCCTCCACAGCCGCGTTACGGAATGCCAAGCTGGCCGCAGATACTTACCAGCATTGCCGATGCGTGGAAGGAAAAACGAGAAGAACTGCTCGATTCGGCCGACAACATCGTCAGCGAGCTGAGGCGGATCGCGTCTGCTGAGATCTCAAGGGGCGGAAGCTCCGTTAGCGAGACTCTGTCCGATAAGGCATTTCATAGTTTTGTGCGTTCCTTTGACGCGAAGAACGGCGGTTTTGGCGGTGCTCCGAAATTTCCTGCTGCGATGGCGATGGATTTTCTGCTTAGATACTGGAAACGAACTGGGAACATAAATGCCCTGGATATGGTTCGCTTTACGGCAAGGAAAATGGCTGAAGGCGGTATCTATGATCAGCTTGGGGGCGGTTTTCACCGGTATTCGGTCGATGCCGTTTGGCTGGTCCCGCATTTTGAAAAGATGCTCTATGACAATGCTCAGCTCGCGCGTATTTATTTACATCTTTATCAGATCACGAGTGCTGAAAGTGGAACGCAAGATGCTGTCTTTTTCAAGCGTGTGGCTGTTGAGGTATTGGAATACATCCGGCGTGAGATGCTGGACACGAGCGGCGGATTTTATTCCACACAGGACGCAGACAGCGAAGGCGAAGAAGGGAAGTTCTTCGTTTGGACGCCCTATGAAATAGAAGAGATACTCGGAGCCGATGATGCTGCGATCTTCAATTTTTATTATGACGTTTCTGACGACGGCAATTTTGAAGGTAAGAACATTCTTAATATCAAGCTTTCCGAAGCCGAGACGTGCGATGCATTAAAGATAACCCCTGAACGTCTAGCCGAAGTCATAGAACGCGGCAAAAGCCTGTTGTTTGAAGAGCGCGAAAAACGTGTTAAGCCGTTTCGTGATGAAAAGGTGCTCACCGCCTGGAATGGATTGATGCTTGCTGCTTTTGCAGAAGCATCAGTCGTTCTGAATGAACCGGCTTATCTTGATGTCGCAAAACGTAATGCGGACTTTTTGATAAACGAGCTTCAGGCAGAAGGCAAGGTGCTGAGGACATGGAAAGATGGGACAGCAAAACTCAATGGATATGTCGAGGACTATGCAAACCTTGCCGACGGACTTATGGAGTTGTATCAGGTAAGCGGCGATGTTCGTTATTATGATGAGGCAGCAAGGCTGGCTGATGCGATGATAACCGAGTTTTGGGATGCAGATGACGGCGGATTCTTTTTCACATCAAATGATCACGAAGAACTCATCGTCCGCAATAAAGATCTTTACGACAACGCTACGCCTTCCGGAAATTCCGTAGCAGCCGATGTCTTGCTCAAACTGACAAAGCTGTCAGGTGATGAACGATATGAGAGGTTTGCTGTGGCTGTTTTAAGGCTGGCTGCCGCTCAGGTCGAGCGTCATCCTCAAGGCTTTGGCAGGGCATTGTCGGCTATGGAGTTTCTCCTCTCACCGGTAAAGGAGATAGCTTTGATCGGAGATGCGAATAATGAAATGCTGAAAGAGGTATTTGCGGAATATCGTCCGTTCAAGATAGTTGCGTCAGGCGACGCGGCTTCCGACAGACCGGAGCTTCTCAAGAGCCGTGAGGCGCTTGATGCCAAGCCGACGGCCTATGTATGCGAATCATTTGTCTGCCAAAGACCGATGACAACCATAGAAGAATTAAGTACGTTGTTGTAACACGGATCACAACCATAAAAGAAAAAGGACGCCGATCATATCGACGTCCTTTATTTTATGCATAGCAAAAAACTACGGCTTTTTAACAGCATTAGCAGCTGTGTTAGCAGCGGTCTTAGCAGCATCAACTGTCTTGTCTGCAGCGTCCTTAACGGCGTTTGCAGCTTCCTTGGTAGCATCAGCAGCGTCCTTGGCAGCGTTTGCAGCTGTGTTAGCAGCAGCGTTTGCAGCTGTGTTAGCAGCATTTGCAGCTGTGTTAGCAGCATTTGCAGCTGTGTTAGCTGCTTCTTTAGCAACGTTAGCTGCATTGTTAGCGGCATTAGCAGCATTATTTGCTGCATTGCCGGTCGAACCTGCGTCACCGCAAGCCATTCCAAGAGCACCCAATGCCAAAAGGGATGAAAGTGCAATAAGTTTCTTCATGATTAGTTAGTTTCTCCTGTCTTCTTCAAAGATTAAATTTAACCTATATTTACCTCGGGCCTTTCTTTCTTAAAGCCCGTGTCCCAACCAAAGTTTTATGGAACATTGGACAATATAGTAAGCTGAAACGCGTTAGTCAACCCCAAAAGTGCGAAAAAACCGTTTGGAATTAACATCTTTGGCCTCTTTGCAGGCCTCCGAAAAGCTATGCGGCGGTTGCTTCTGACATCGTTTTTCGTAACCGTCATTAACTCAAGAACCGATGTCGGCCTCGCGCGATTAAATATATGTCCTATCTTGCAAAAGGAAAAGACACTTGAGCATCTGCCCATCGTGCCTTTTTCCTGACGTACGATCTACAAATTTACTTCGCGTTCGAATTCGCTGTATTGGCGTTAGCCGGTTTTGCGGTGTTGGCATTGCCGGTGTTAGCTGCGTTCGATCCCGAGGTGTTCGCACTGTTGCTCGAAGTGGTGTTCGAAGCATTCGACGGCGTTGTGTTAGCCGGGGTTGTCGTGTTGGTGGTCGATGTGTTGTTTGCCGCGTTAGTATTAGCTGCGCGGTTAGCGTTGGTAGCTCCGTTATTTGCCGGTGCTGTGTCTCCACAGGCAATACCGAGAGAACCTAATGCAAGAACTGATGAAAGTACCAGAACTTTTTTCATAACCAAAATCTCCTGTCTTCTACAAGAAGTGAATCTGTTTTAAATTTAACTGCCTAGGCAGTTTTGCCCGATATTTCATGAATACCAGAACAAACGCCAATGTTAGTGATTGAAGTGTATTTAGTCAACTTAAAAAGGGGCAAAAATTACATTTTTTTGAAATATTTTTTTAACGGTATTTTGCTGTTAGGAAGCAAGGTTTTACGACAGTTTATGCCAAATTCCTATGATCGAAAATATTGACTTATTACACGCCGAAAGGCTATCTTGAATTTAGGGTCATTTTGCCCTTGACCTGCGGCAGCTTTTTCTCCCTTCTATTCCGAATTTTTCCCGATCTATTTGCCTTTGGTTCTTTCCCTGTATGTCGTCACCTTCCTCATTTGCCTACAAGATCCTTGCGTTCTCCGGCCTGCTGGCTCCGGGGCTTACGTTTTTAATTGCCGTTTCGGATACGTCCATGGAACGTAAGACCGTCGGTCTTCTTCTGATATCGCTTATTTATGCGGCGATCTGCGTCTGGGCTTTTCTAAAGGATAAAGAAGCGAGTTCTGTCAAGGCTGCGTTCGTTCATCTTCCCGCAGTTGACGGTGGTGACGGTTCTGAGGACCGGCAGATAGACGAGAAGCTTCAGGTGCTCGGAGAGGCGAGTGCATTTTTCGGCTCAACTCTAAAGTCCGAGGATATGTTCCGATTGGTCTCCAGCCGTGTTGGTGAGATCGTTCCATTTGACGCATCAGTATTGATGCTTCCAGATGATGAACGAAGACGACTTAGCGCGGCTCATAGCGAAGGGATCGGCATTGATGACCAGCCAACCGCGGATGTTGGTATAGGTCCGGCAGGAATGGCATTTCTTTCCGGCGAGATCGAGCTGGGTGACACTGTTGAACCGAGCGGCAATAATGATCGGCCGTATGCTGCGGTCGCTGCTCTTCCTCTGCATCACAAAGACGAAACGTTCGCCGTTTATCAGATGTATTTCTCTGAGCCGATATCTGACAGAGAAAAGCTGCTTGAACTTCTCCGTCCGGTTGCGGAAAAAATAGCTCCGCTTTTTCTTGGTGCAAAGGCTCTCGATGAATCGCTGTCAAATGCTTTGACCGATCCGCTGACCGATCTTCCTAATGAAAGAGCATTCTACCTGGTACTGGAAACACAGGTCGCGGAATCGCAGAGGTTTGCCGCAGAACGCCCTCTTTCCGTCGTCGTTGCCGACATTAAAGGCTTTGACGACGCGAATCGAATATTCGGCCATGCCACGGGTGACAATATACTGAGGTTTACAGGAGAGACTATGCGTGCTATCTTGCGGCGAATGGATTTTCTCGCACGTTCTTCAGGAGATGAATTTCTCATACTTCTTCCAACCGCTGACGAGAGAACGGCAGACGACATTGTTGCCAGGGTGAGAGAAGGTTTTGCTGCGACGGCTTTTCAATTGTCCGAACATGAGTCCACAAAGATCTGGCTGAACTTTGGCATAGCTGCGTTCCATAAAGATGGCGACACATCGCAGGATCTTCTGCAAACCGCACGGGCGAGAAAACAGCAGGCTAAATCAGAAGACCCGGCAAACATTGTCTGGTCAGGTGAGGAATATCTGAACTGACAGCCGCTCATTTATAAACCTGTGAGTCCTAAAACGGCGGTTCCAGCACACAGCGCTGATCCGCCGTTTGTGTTAATCTGAGACCTATGGCGAAGATCACCTTTCTTGGCGGGGTCGGAACCGTTACCGGCTCAAAGTATCTTGTAGAACATAATGAAAAAAAGATCCTGGTGGATTGCGGGCTGTTTCAGGGTTTCCGAGAACTCCGCGAACGCAACTGGGAAGAGCCTTTTTTCGACCCGCAGTCGCTGGACGCGATAATAATCACCCATGCCCATATAGATCACACAGGTTATTTGCCGCGTGTCGTTAGGCTGGGCTTTATCGGGCCGGTCTATACATCGCGTGCAACCAACGATCTGTTGAAGATATTGCTTCCTGATTCAGGACGCTTGCAGGAAGAGGATGCGGATTACCGAAATCGGCACGAATTGACACGCCACTCGCCCGCATTACCACTCTATGACGAAAAAGATGCAAAAGAAACGCTTAAGCTGATACACCCTGTGCCGAATAACGGTCAGGCAGTGCATGTCTGTGAAGGAATGAGAGCGAGTTTTCTGGTAGCAGGCCACATTATGGGAGCCAGTCTTGTGCTTTTGGAAATAGACGGTGCTGCTGATGACGGCGGAACGCTGAAGTTTCTTTTCTCGGGCGATCTCGGTCATTATGACCAACCTATCGTAAAAGACCCGGCTCCGCCGCCTGCTTGTGATTATCTGATGGTCGAATCGACATACGGCAACCGTCTGCACGGCGATGTCAGTTCCGAAGACCAGATGGCGAAGATAATAAACGAGGCCGCAGAACGTAATGGCCCTATATTGATACCCGCATTTGCCGTAGGAAGAACGCAGGAAGTTCTGTATCTCATACGCGAACTGGAAGAGGCCGGACGCATTCCTATTTTGCCGGTCGTCGTTGATTCGCCAATGGCTTCGCAGGCGACGCAGGTATATAACCGCTGGAACGAAGAACACGATGAGGAATACGTTTCGATCCTATCGCGAAAGAAGCATCCGCTCCGCACCGGTTCAATGTCAACTGCCGCGACACGTGACGAATCAAAACGCCTAAACAATATGAAAGGAGCAAGAATAATCATCTCTGCTTCTGGAATGATGACGGGCGGACGCGTGCTTCACCATGCAGTGCGCATTTTGCCGGATGAGAACGCGACCGTCGTCTTCGTCGGATTCCAGGCCGCAGGGACAACAGGCCGCCGCGTTCAGGACGGTGAACGCGAGGTCAAGATAATGAAGCAATGGGTCCCGGTCAAATGCCATGTCGAAAAGGTCGAGGGCTTTTCTGCTCACGCCGATTGGAAAGCGGTTCTGCAATGGCTGGAAGGCTTGCCAAACGAACCGAAGATGATATTTACCACTCACGGTGAACCAGAAGCCGCCGAAGCTATGGCACAACACATCCGCGACCGCTTTGGCTGGAATGTGATGGTACCGGAATATAAACAAACCTTTGATCTCATATAGATCGGCTTGCTGTTGAAGCTTTTTGCAATCCTGTTGATATGCCGCGTTCTAAAAAAGAGCTTGCGGCAGGTTGAGCACTATGAACAAGAAGTCCCCTTCTTTGGCAGCACACATAAGAACTCAAACTATATATTCTAAAAGACCCTATCTGATGATAGGTCTTTTATTTACCGTCGCCTCAGTCTTTATTACTTCAAACAGCCTCACAAAAGCTCAAACAGATGCCGATAATAAGGTGAAAACGGACTTGATCATACAAACCGGACACAAGTTCGAAAAGCTTGAGCTTTCAGAAGAGCAGAAATTGATGTTGACTGGCGGAGATCAAACAACCAAGCTTTGGCAAATGGACAAGGGAGTAGAGCTAAAGACGTTTGAAGGAGATCACGCAGTGTTTTCACCGAAAACAGGTCTTTTCGCAAATAATTTAGGGTCAACGATAACCTTATGGGACATCAACACCGGTGCAGAAGTGCTAAAGATAAATGGACACGGAAAAGACGGGCATAAAGAGACAGTCGTTGACCTTCAGTTCACTCCCGATGGAACAAAACTGCTTTCAGCAAGTCTCGATTCAACCGTAAGGGTCTGGGATGCTAAAACAGGACGGCTTCTTCGTCTTTTTGATTCACACAAAGAAACATGGGTTCGGTCAATAGACATATCGCCGGATGGGAAGCTTGTGATATCAGCGGGCGGCAATGAGAAGATCCTTTTATGGGAACTTAATAGCGGCAAAATCCTTGCGGAGTTTCCATCGCATACAGGAGCGGTCAGAGTCGAGTTCACTTCTGACGGTAAGCGATTTATCTCTTCAAGCCAGCAAGACAAAAATGTATATGTTTGGGACATCAAGGCAAAAAAGAAGGTATTGGAACTGCACAAGGATTGGGAAATACTCTCTTTTGCACAATCACCCGACGATCAGATCTTAGCAATTAGTCCGGTTGGTGACGATATATATCTTCATAATGCGAAAACCGGCCAGGAAATAGCCAAACTGGAACATGATGGCTGGGTTCAAGGGCTTCAATTCACGAAAGACGGGAGAACTCTCATATCGGCAGGGTATGATAAAACTTTGCGGTTTTGGGACGTCGCATCGCGTAAAGAACTCCGTCGAATTGCAAGTTCCGTAAGTGAAACAAGTTCAGGGGCAGAAGTGAGTTTTTCCGGAAATGGCCGTTACATTCTGTATACGACGTATGATGGAAATACAAACCTATGGGACAATGAAACACTCTCTTTCAAAGTGTACGATGGGGAAAAAGCCAAGTTCAGCAACGATTCGAGCATCCTTGTCACCGCGAACGATGACGAAAACACCCACGGAGGACTAAAATTCTGGGATCCTGAGACAGGTGGTCTACTGGCGAGTCATAGATCACATTCACACTCGATAACACGCCTTTCATTCTCACCTGACGGCAATTTTCTGGCCACCTCAAGCAGAGATAAGACGATAGGCATCTGGGACGTCAAAACGAGAGAACTTACTAAGATGCTTGAAGGTCATGAAGCCGGCGTTGAGTTTGTTACAACCTCTTCTGACAGCAAAACACTTGCATCCTTCGACAGTAAAAACATTATAAAAACATGGGATGCCGGAACTGGCAAACCACTTTTCGAATTCAAAAAGGATGATTACGGAAAGCTTGTCTTTACCGGCGAACCGGCAAATCTGAACGCAATATATATTTCTCCTGATAACACAAAGCTTTTTGCCAGGAGTATGATGCAGCTGGCTTTATGGGACATTAATACCGGTGCACATCTGGATTCGTTGGACCTGAAGGAGATGTTAACTCTTCCGAGTAGTGTCCTTTCGTTTAATACATTTTTAAGTCGATTTTCTTCTAGGTATGACGCACTGTCTGCTAGTGGGAAAATTTATATCACTAACTCCGAGTACGGACTTGAAGTTTACGATGAGACAAGTAGAAGACTAGGCCCGGTTGGAGTAACCCGGGATCTTTTAGCCACCCTGATAGGTTTCAAAACGGGCGAGTGGGTAGTAAAAACTCCTGATGGAAGATTTGATACCAACAAATCTCTAGATCAGATAGACGGGCTTCACTGGGTCATTGATGGCAGGATACTCAACCCGATGCCGCTTGAAGTGTTCATGAGGGATTATTATGAGCCGGGGTTGTTGCCGAGGTTGTTGAAGTGTACTGAAGAGAACACTTGTGACAAAGAGTTCAAGCCGGTTCGTGATCTGACGGAGCTGAACAGGACGCAGCCGAAGGTTGGGATAACAGCGGTTAGCAGTAAGCAGTCGGCGGTTGGCGGTGA
>JAHBSH010000078.1 GCA_019639215.1 Acidobacteriota bacterium | reverse complement strand
CTGATGACATTTTTAGGAGAGCAGCTTGCGCGAACACAGCGGCTTTCCGTTCTTGCTTCGGGACTTATACCTATAATCGGAAGTATTTTGCTCATTTTATGGTTCAATTTCGGATACCGATTCGATATTTTTTCTAAAATGGGCAACTGGTTTCGTGGAGCTGTTCCGTCGTTTCAAAGCAGCGGCAGGGAAAAGGTCGCAAGCAAAAACTTCTTAATGGATCTGACGACGGGGCTTCGTGATTTTGAGCTTTTGGCTAATCTGGCTCGCTATTTCGCACTTACGATCTTCTTTCTAGCCGCGGTCTTCATTATATTTACCGCATTTGAGCTTTGGCGTTTTGCTGGGACGATGGAAGGCGGCATTGTTCTGTTGGTGAAGTATCTTGTTTATCTTCTGCCGTTCATCTATCTACAGTTGGCACCGTCCGCAGCCATGATCGCCGTATTGGCGACATACGTAATAAAATCGCGCCAGAATGAGATCGTTACATGGACAGCAGCAGGGCAGAGCATCTACCGTCTTCTTGTTCCGGCATTCATTTTTACGCTAGCGGTCGGTTTGGTCAATTGGCAGATAGAAGACAACATTGCCTATCGCACTAATCAGATACAGGACGAACTTCGCAACCGGCTTCGTAGCCGCGGCGTAGCGAAAGCGGTTGACGGACGCGTCTGGTTAACCGAAGGGTCTAAGATCGTTACTTATGTAAAAGATAAGTCTGCGTCTGATAACGGATCAGCGATTGCGACCGATTGCTCGACGGGCTGCGCTGTGAAAAATGTTGAGGTTATTGAATTCGACGGTAATAACGAAAGGTTGCAAGCCGTGTACCGCATTTCGTCGGGCATTTTAGGGGAAGAGGGAATAAGAACAACAGGAAAGGCTGTCAGAGCTGCATTCGGTAACGGTGCATTTCGTGAAGAGAGATTGAGTGAAGACTTTCTGTTGGCAATGGAAAATCCCGGTGCTGATATCGGCAAAAGATCCAGTCAGATGACAATTTCTGAGGTGCGTTCGCTACTCGATAATACCGGATCTGAGGTTGAGCAGCGTATTTTGGGCGTAGCTTTGCAGAAAAAATACTCGACGTTCATCGTTCCGTTTGTCATAGCTCTTTTCACCGCTCCCTTCGCACTTTCACTTGACCGCAAGGGCAAGGTCGTTACCGTAGGCTATGCCGTCGGTCTCTGGCTGGTCTTTGTAGGAACAAGCGCTGTTTTCGAACAGTTTGGCCAAAACGGCCTGCTGCCGCCCGCGATCGCGGTCTGGTCACCGCTTTTCATCTTTACCATGTTCGGCCTGTTTCTTCTCTCCCGCGTCAGGACGTGACCTTTCGCGTCTTGATCTCCGGTTTTCCACCTGTGGAAAACTTCAATATTTACCCATCTCTTACAACTGAAAAAAATAGGCAAAAGTGATCTGACGACCGTTTTATCCAAAGAAAAAACCATTGCCCGTACAAAAGGTCTGTTATCATCTTTAGCGAATATGCAGGACATAGATATAGAGAATGGCTACCCGGGTATTGGCAGGTTAAATTATTTCCTTGCCAAGGTATTGATGCTTTTTATTATTATCGGTGCCGTTTATTATTTCGGTCCCGGCAGCGGTGTCATCGGCCCTCTTTCGCTAGTCGTCACTGTGGCAAGTTTTATTTTGGACGTGATGCGATTACGCAATATAGGCGTCAGCCAATGGTTCGTGTTTCTCAGGTTCTTACCTTACGTCGGCCTTATTTACTGGACATACCTTCAAAGTGCGCAGAGCGGTTGGATAGAGACAAAGCGATTTGACCGCGCCGGATGGGCCATCATTGCAACACATGCTGCCATCACCGTCATACTGTTTTACATCTTGTACAGAATGCCGGGAATGGAGATCTTCGGCATATCTTTCTAGGTTGTGTTGATACTTTGCAGGAAGACTGCCGGCAAAGTTTTTTTGAACGCAGATCAGCCAGATCTAGCGGATATGAAATTCTAAATTTGATCGAATCTGCCCGATCCGCTTAATCCGCGTTCAGAAAATTGTCTAAATCGAAAATCTCGACAGAACCTAGCGTCAAGCTTTGAATGAACGGCATTTCCTAGTCTTTTTTAAGCCGGCATTGCGAATGGGCTTTTGGTGAGATGCGTATGTCTCTCAGGTTCAGAATGAGTTTGCCTTCCGCATCGATCTTTACGTTCAGAAATTCGACAGTGTCCGGTGGCGTGATAGGGAATTCGGTCAAGATCCGATATGCACGGACGATCTTTCCGCCTCGGCGACCATATTTTCTGATCGGGTAGGCGTTTTGAGCATCGGGTTTGACAGGTTCCAGAGCGAGCCTGCCATGGACCGGATCGAACAATATCCTTACA
Source organism: Acidobacteriota bacterium (assembly GCA_019639215.1). GTDB lineage: Bacteria > Acidobacteriota > Blastocatellia > Pyrinomonadales > Pyrinomonadaceae > OLB17. Next base: position 12,233 of record JAHBSH010000078.1, on the reverse strand, counting down.
GCTTCTGGCTGGTCAAGCCGTTCATGCGTCACCCGCGACATCACTATCGAACCCGCCCGGTTCATCGTCACATACAAACCAGACCAATGCGGTGCTACATCGCCCCTCGGTAGCACTTCCCACGTTCTGTCTATAAAACGTTCATTGCGCATAATGCAATAAATATATCATCTGTGAAACACCGTTTCAAGCGCTATTTTGCCTTGTCAGTACCGCTCGCGTAAGCGAGTGGCGGAGAGTTGACATACAGATATGTGAGGATGTGCGGTACGTAGCAATGTCAAAATCTCGCCACCTGCTGACGCAGGCGGTATAGACTTAACAACGCTTCTGCGAAGCGTATGCAGGCAAGGATGCCTTCGCTCCAGTCAAATCTGCTGACGCAAGGGGTAATGACCTTTCGCAAATTAAATTTGAGTGTGCGGAGCACACGGCAATAACATTAGCTACAGGTGAAGCACGAAGTGCGTGAACCTGTAGTTAATTATTTTGTTCAGGCCGATGAGCATGTGAAACATGCGGCATATTTTGCGAGATCGTGGTTAAATATTTCGCGTGTTTCACACGCTTCCCATATTTTGACCGACCTGACTACACATTCCGCTTCGCTCTATGTGTAGCTACTGATATGACGGCATGCTCCGCACGCCATGTCGATACTGATCGGGTGAGCGAGTGGCGAAGAAAAAATATCCGAAATATGCTGCTAAAAACCGGCCTTCGGCAGAGACGAATTCTTTTGAGAGAGCTAAGAATTTGGGGCTTTGACCTGTGCTTTCGAACTAATGTAACATTGCGGTCAAAGCAAGGTCCGATCCTATGAACACTCTCTACTACGGTGACAATCTGAGCATCCTGCTGGAACCCGTCAGAGACGAGTCAGTTGACTGAGTAAAAGAAATACTGTGAAAGTAAAGACATCTGAGCACCTATTTCAAGTAATGGACGCTGTAGCAGACGATCTTGTTCAAGCTAATTGCTACTACAAGCTCTTCCGAGAAATTAATGATTCAGTGAATGAATACAAGACCGAAATGAACCAGTCGCGAGTTTTTTGGAGTCTTACAAGGGACGCACTATTGGACGCAGCAATTTTGCGCCTTTGCCGGGTTTATGAACGTAGAAAGGATAAGAACGCAAATAGTCTAGGAAACCTACTTAATGCAATCAAACAAAATCCGGATATGTTTGAGTTTGAACAGTTTCGAGTTCGAGTAGAAACAAATAAATACATTAATGCATTTGAATCTTGGAAAAAACTGGATGAATCTCAACTTGAGTCTGACATTCTTTTTGTTAGCGAAACTAACTCTGCTGTGAAAAATTTAATCTATTGGAGAGATAAGGAGTTTGTACATAGGGACTCGACCATAGTTATCCGTAATATCGAAATTGATGATGCTAGATTACCAACATATAGTGACTATGATTCTCTCCTAGAAACAGGATTGGATATCGTAAATCGGTATTCCTCGCTTTTTCATTGTTGCACATATGGTCGAACTTTAATAGGCGGTGAGGATTATACCTATATACTCAAATCGTTAAAGAAAACAGGCGAGGCTTATCGTGAAAAATTAAAAGCAGAATTCAATAGACATGGGATGGATTATAATGGTGAGTAAAAGGTTAATCTTTTTTCAAGGGCAATATATATTTGCGGCTTGCCGCTATGTTGCGCGGCAAAGCTTGCTTCGCCGAAATGCTCTCAATTACAATGGGCTTGTCCGCAATGATCTATTTCAACTTTTAACTAAAAACTGCCAATTGAAAACTGTTAGAGCCGGCCTTCGGCAGAGATGATATTTGTGAGAAATTGATGAGAATTAGACACATAAACCTAGGCAAACTTCTTCTCACGGTTCTATTTTTTTCTTCCTGTAGTCACGTGGCTCCAAGACAGGTCTTTTTGTCGGACAAGGACTTTGTAGAACATGAAAGACAGTATTCACCCGATAAATCGATGCTAATACTCAACTACAGTTTAGATCAAGGAGGATTTGGTTACGGTTACGGCGGAAAGGCTGTGCTTAAAGTCTCGGACATGAATAAGAATCTGAAGGACTTTGATCTCCCCAATAACTTAATAAATGTAAAATGGCTTGATAATAAAACTATCACAGCCGGAATCGACATTATTCCGTCAATTCGGAGAGGTGAGAAAATCGACATCAACGATGCCGAAATAAACGGCATAAAGGTCAAGGTCTCGCCGATGGATTACATCCAGGAAACCTCTCATTTCCAAATAGAACATCGGGAGTCATCACCCGACGGGCAGTTCGAACTCGTAGCTTATCGTTACTACTATGAAGACGGAATAGGCTTTATTCATGTTTCAGTGATCAAGAAAGGTGATCCGATCCCGAAATACGGTAACTTCCTCATTGGGGATATACACTCAGACCGCATATTTGGTGGCAAATGGACCAATGACAACACGTTGCTTTTTTATACCAACAATAAAGATGAACACAATGTTCAATATTTCTTTGTTCACGATAAACCGAATATTAGGTTCGAAGTAGTGCGGGACGATGAAGCTTACGGAAGCAAATATAGATGGGTCGGGCCAAAATAGATCGGAAAAGCGCATCTATTTGAGCATTTCGGAACGACCATTGCAGATCACGCTATGTCTGTGGCTGTGTCAGTGGTTTTCGCGGATATTGTCAGAGATGCTGTCAAAAGGGAACGGCACGCTATTCACAATCAGAACGCTGAAAAAAGATAAGCACGGTTTTGACGGAACTTCTTATTGTTTTGACAAAGCCTCTGACGGCAGATCACCGGTTTTGACCACCCTACAGAAACACGATTGCGGTTTGGAGTGTGCGTGCGGTGGTATATAGATCTCTGATAAGATGCGGGAGATCATCACGTCGAAAGGCCGAACCGACCTAACAGTTAATAGTTAAACAGTTTACAGTTATTAGTTTTTTCAACTGACAACTAAAAACTGACCAACTATTCACTGTTAGAAACCATAAAGGCGGGATGCTTCTTTCCAACCATCCTGGCCTTCCGATAGCTCGCCTCCAGCAAGAGGGAAAGAGCGGTTCCGAGAGGAATAAAAAAAAGGCGGTCAGAAGCCGCCTTTTGATCGTATAAGTTTACGGGTTGCCTTTAGGTTCCGGTTTCCCAGCTGTTCATATACTCAAGCATTTCCGGGGTGAGTTCATCAATTGAAACACCCATTGCACGGAGTTTGAGCGAGGCGATCTCCTGATCGACCTCAGCCGGCAGAATGTGAACTCCGGCTTCGAGCTTTCCTTTGTTCTTAACGAGATATTCAGCCGAAAGGGCCTGGTTAGCGAATGACATATCCATAACCGAAGCCGGATGGCCTTCGGCAGCCGCCAGATTTATCAGACGGCCTTCGCCCAAAACGATAACGCTCTTGTTATTGTCTTTTTTGACGTATTCTTCAACGAACGGGCGGCGGGTGACTGCCGGTTCGGACATGTCACGCAGGGCATCGAGGTTGAGTTCGAGGTCAAAGTGTCCGCTGTTACAGACGATAGCTCCGTCCTTCATCACCTCAAAATGTTCCTTGTCGATAACGTGGCGGTTGCCGGTGACAGTAATAAAGAAATCACCGAGCTTTGCTGCTTCGCTCATCGGCAGAACACGCATTCCGTCCATCACGGCCTCAATGGCTTTGATCGGATCGATCTCGGTAACGATGACGTTCGCACCCATTCCGCGAGCACGCATTGCAACGCCCTTACCGCACCAGCCGTAACCGACCACAACGACCGTTTTACCGGCGAGCAGGATGTTGGTCGCGCGGATAACGCCGTCAAGTGTCGATTGGCCTGTGCCGTAGCGGTTATCAAAGAAATGCTTGGTCTGAGCGTCGTTGACCGCGATAGAAGGGAAGTTCAAAACACCTGCGTTCACCATTGCTTTAAGGCGAACGATGCCGGTTGTCGTTTCTTCTGTGGTTCCGATCAGGTTGCCGATAAGTTCCGGCTTTTCCTTGATCATTGTAGCAACAACGTCCGATCCGTCGTCTATGATAAGGTTCGGATTTGTTTCAAGTGCTGCCTTAACATGGCTGACGTAAGTTTCTGTAGATTCACCCTTTATCGCCATGACCGGAATGCCCCAATCAGCAACAAGGGAAGCGGCAACGTCATCCTGGGTCGAAAGCGGGTTTGAAGCGATAAGCAGTGCTTCGGCTCCGCCTGCCTGAAGGGCACGTGCCAGATTTGCTGTTTCCGTAGTAATGTGTGCACATGCAACAAGCTTTACGCCGGCAAGCGGTTTTTCGGCTTCAAAACGCTCGCGGATAAGCCGCAGAACAGGCATTTCACGGTCTGCCCATTCAATGCGCTGTTTGCCTTGCGGTGCCAGATTGATGTCTTTTATATCGTATTGAATTGATGGTTGTTCGGTTGCCATAATAGTATTATATAGATTTTTAGGCCGCGAATTACACGGAAAAAGCTTTATGTAATTCGCGGCTGATCGTTCTTAGACCGCTGCTGCGTCACTTAACGCACCGCGAAGAGCTTCGACCTTGTCGGTCTTTTCCCATGAGAAGCCGTCACGGCCAAAATGTCCGAAACGAGCCGTTTCCTTGAATATCGGCTTGCGAAGATCGAGCGATTCGATTATGCCTGCCGGATTCAGGGCAAAATTCTTACGAACTGCCTCAGAAAGCCTTGTTTCATCTACAGTTCCGGTGCCATGTGTATCGATAAGCACCGAAACCGGCTCAGCAACGCCGATCGCATAAGCAAGCTGCACTGTAACTTTATCTGCCAATCCGGCCGCAACTACATTTTTTGCAATGTAACGGGCCATATATGCTGCTGAACGGTCAACTTTCGTCGGATCTTTACCGGAGAAAGCACCGCCGCCGTGCGGAGCGTATCCGCCGTATGTGTCAACGATTATCTTGCGGCCGGTCAATCCGGCATCACCCATCGGTCCGCCGATCTCAAACTTTCCGGTCGGGTTGATGTGATACTTCGTGTTCTCATCAAGCAATTCAGAGGGAAGTGTCGGCAGAATGACCTTTTCTTTGATGTCTTTACGGATGGTCTCGATATCGACCGGGCCGGTCTGTGTAGAAATGACGACCGCGTCTATGCGGACAGGCTTGCCGTCCTTATATTCCACCGTAACCTGCGATTTTCCGTCCGGGCGAAGATAGTCGATCTCACCGGAACGGCGTACATCAGAAAGCTTTTTTGTCAGGTCGTGTGAAAGCTTGATAGGCATAGGCATCAGCTCAGGCGTTTCATTACACGCAAAGCCGAACATCAATCCCTGATCGCCAGCACCGCCCGTATCAACACCTTGTGCGATATGCGGCGACTGGGTTCCGACGGCATCCATGACCGACAGCGTGTTGCAGTCATAGCCATATGTGGCGTCGTTATAGCCAATATCATTGATGGTTTCACGCACGATATCCTTATAATTGATATGAGCTTTTGTTGTGATTTCACCGGCAATGACCGCTAAACCCGTGGTGACAAGGGTTTCACAGGCAACACGTCCTGTCGGATCCTGTGCAAGTATCGCATCAAGAACGGCGTCTGAGATCTGGTCAGCAATTTTGTCCGGATGGCCTTCGGTGACCGATTCGGACGTGAATAAATAATTTCCGTTACTCAAGTTAGTGCAACTCCTTTGTTTATAATTAGATTTTGTTACTTGTAACAAAACTATAATTTTAACTTTGTTCCACTAATGTGTCAAAGTGATTTTCAATACATTTTGTTACAGGTAGGCGGTTGTTTAGTGGCATGAAAACCGCAAGGAAGTAGGGATTCAATGTTGGGGCGAAGAATCGAACAGGCAGGACGTTTGTAGTCTGATCTGTCGTAATTGATGTGGCGATACGGGATGTGCTTAAATATATCGGCTGCGTCTGATAATAAGGATTATGTTATATACATCTTGGGTACAACTCTTTGCACTCACACATTCTTATTATTCCGGTATAAATGCGAGAAAAATGGACTTTTCCTCGGGTCGCCGACACTTATACCTTCTCTTGTTTTACCGCGTCAAAAGCTTGTTTAAGCGCTCGAAGGACATCGCTTCGTGATGGCGACTTACCTGAGCCGAATTCAATATAGAGATCGAATTTGGGGCCACTGCCTTCATACTTAAACACATTCTCTGCGTCTGTCTTTCCACTCAGAACAGCATCTGAACCGTTCTTAAGCGCTGAAGATCTATCTTTGGTACTCGATGCAGGTTTTGACTGTCTTTTTTGGGTCGTTTTACCGTTAACGAGACCATCCAGATACTCATTCATCGCTGCATCGTCGAATTGACGCGCGACCTCAAGCAGCGTGGATTTCGATGTTATGTCGGCTGTTTTACAACGTTCCCGTATTGCTTCAGGAAGGTTTGCGATAGACATGAACTCGGAAACAGTAGAGCGGCTTTTACTTATCTTCTGTGCGACCTGTTCCTGTGTGTAGCCAAATCGCTCGATCAGCGACCTCAGGCCGTCGGCCTCTTCCCATACGTTCAGATCTTTACGCTGTAGATTTTCGATGAGAGCGATCTCGGCGATGCTGTTCTCATCCAGATCCATTTCTATACATGGAACTTCTTTTAGCCCGGCAAGTTTGGCCGAGCGCCACCTGCGTTCACCGGCGATTATCATCCATCTGCCGGTACTTGCGACAGGTTTTACCAGTAGAGGTTCCAAAACGCCTTTTTCCTTGATGGAAGCAGATAATTCGGTCAGATCACCGATCTCACGCCGAGGCTGCTCAGGATTGGGTTCTATCAGGTCAATTGCTATCTTTCTGCCAATTGTCTGGCTTGGTGCGGCCAGCATGTCCACATAATGTGATTCATGCCGCATTTGCACGCCTGCCGGTAGTCCTCTTTTCGACACGTTTTAATACCTCCTTCGCAAGTTCTTCGTACTCGACCGCCCCGGATGATCTCGGTGCATAAGATGTCACCGGCAGTTTATGAGCCGGAGCTTCTTCCAACCGGACGCTGCGAGTTATCACAGTGTTGAATGTTTTATCACCAAAGACATTGCGAATATGTGATTCGACATCTCTGGAAAGAGCCGTTCTTTTATCGACCAATGTGACCAGAACACCTAAAAGCTCCAGATCCGGATTAGGACGCGACCTTATTTTTTCGATGGTTTCAAGCAGGTCGTCAGTTCCCTCTAGTGCGAAATATGATGATTGTATCGGTATCAACACGTACTTTGCCGCAACCAAGGCATTTACGGTTATCATTCCAAGTGTCGGCGGCGTGTCGATCAATATCACATCATAACACGCTTCAAGGTCCTTGAGACGATCACGGAGCCTAAAAGCAGCGTCGAAATCACCAATAAGCTTGGCTTCCAGCTTTGCAAGATTGATCCTGGCAGGTATCAGATCGAGCCGCTCAACACCGGTGTTATATATCAGATCTGATATCGGTATATCAGGTTGCGTGAAAAGTTCATACGAGCCTGAGGTGACCTGCAATGGGTCAATGAACGACATTGAGCTGTTGCTTTGCGGGTCAAGGTCGATCAACAGAACGCGTTTCTTACGCTCGGCCGTGGCTGCGGCCAAGTTGATCGCGGTCGTCGTTTTTCCGACACCACCCTTTTGATTTGCGATCGCTACAATCATTTGGTTTCAAAAATAATGCGGTAAAAAAACAATCAAATTAGCTTCCGATAACTTCGGGCCAGTCTTCTGCGGGCGGATCGGATTCGTCGTCAGTGTCAATAGGTTGATCACCATCATCGTTCTGGCTGGCTGCAGAAAGGTCTAAGACGTTCTTCTCAACAAAAATAGGACAATCAAGCCTCAAAGCCAGTGCAATTGCGTCTGATGGTCGGGCATCCAATACGACCGGGTCTCCATTTAGATCACTTAACTCGATAGATGCGTAAAAGGTATTTTCCAGAAGGTCGGTCACGATCACCCTGTTAGATCTTAGTCCGCATTCTAGAATTATATTTCGAAGAAGATCATGCGTCATTGGGCGTTGTGGCACGATCTTTTCTATTTCCAGAGCTATTGCATTTGCCTCAAATGCGCCAACCCATATAGGCAACACTGTTTCGGAATCGATGCCTTTAAGGACAACGATGGGCGAATTCGTGTTAGGATCCATAATAAGGGCGCCTATTCGCATTTCGACCAATTGGGTATCTTCGCTCACTTTTTAACTACAAACCTCTCCGTAAAGTGAATTGACCTTTATCTCGGTAATCCTGACATCAACGATGTTTCCAAGAATAACATTACTTCCCTGAAAATTCACAACCTTGTGACAGGTAGAATGTCCGGAAATGTCATTGTCAGATTTTGTGGAGACCTTTTCCGCCAATACTTTAAGCGTTTTATTAAGGTAACGCTGTAAATGTCTGGATTGAATAGACTTTTGTACTTGCTCAAGTTCTCTGAAACGTTCTGTCTTTACCTCTAGAGGGACGTCATCGTCCATTTCATAAGCCGGTGTTCCGGGTCTCGGCGAATATTTGAATATGTAAGCAGAGTCAAATTCACAGTATTCTGCCATTTTTACTGTGTCCTGAAAATCCTTGTCCGTTTCTCCCGGAAAGCCAACTATAATGTCTGTGGTCAGAGCTATATCACGACCTGAGGCTTTTATTTTGTCTATGCGTTCAAAGTAGCGTTCTATCGTATGCAGCCTTCTCATGTCTTTAAGCACTTTGTTGCTGCCTGATTGCACAGGAAGATGTACCCAATTACAAAGATTTTCATGCTCATCCATTGCGTCCACAATATCCGGGTGAAAATCTCTCGGAAAAGAGGTTGTGAATTTTATCCGCTCTATTCCTGTGGCGGCGACGGCACGCAAAAGGCGTGAAAAGTATGTTGAACCCTTTATATCCTCGAGACCTGATTCGGTTCCGGGCTTGTAGCTGTTCACATTTTGGCCGATAAGATGGATCTCTTTGACACCTTGCCGACGCAGTTCAAGAACCTGTCTGATTATCTCTGATGCTGAAAGGCTGACTTCCCTGCCGCGGGCAAAGGGAACTATGCAGTAAGTGCAGAACTTATTGCAGCCTTCTATTATCGGCACGAAAGCAACGTACGGCGAATGACGCTGGGATTCTGCAACCGACCAGTCATAGTCCGGTTCCCTTTCACCCAGATCCGTGTGGCCAGAGCCTTTGGCAACAACTTTTTCGATAGCGTCATGTATTCGACCTACGGCACGCGTGCCCAAGACGAAATCCAAGCCGCTTATCTTGTTAAAAAGCGTTTCGCCCTCTAATTGGGCAACACAGCCCATCACGCCGATGACAGGCTTTTCGCTGCGGTTCTTTCGTATTCTTCCGATCTGTGTATATAGCTTGTGCTCAGCCTTTTCTCTTACCGAACACGTGTTGATAACTATGATATCGGCTGTCTTTTCACAGTTTGTGATCTGATATCCTTTTTCGGCAAGTGTACCCGCAACACGCTCCGAATCAGAGACATTCATTTGACAGCCAAAAGTTTCGATGTACACTTTTTTCATAGCCAACGGAAAACATGGAACAACCGAAGTTCAAAGACCGCGATTTCGTTCACCTGCATTTGCATTCGGATTATAGCCTTTTACAAAGCACAATCCAACTCAAACACCTTTCACGCCGTCTGTCAGAATTGGAAATGGCGGGATGTGCATTGACCGATCAGGGGAATATGTATGGAGCGATCTCATTTTACAAAGAAATGAGGTCAGCCGGGCTGCGGCCGATCATCGGATACGAAGCTATCTACGTGACCGGCAGCCGATTTGATCGATCATCCGCTGTAGAGGCAGGCGAGCGCGCATTCTATCCGCTGGTTCTTCTTGCCGAGAATTTAGAGGGCTATCATAATCTGGTCGAGATCTCATCAAAGGCGTTTACAGAGGGTCTGCATCATCAACGGGCGCGTGTTGACAGAGAGCTTTTGAACGATAAGAAAGACGGTGTGATCTGTCTTTCCGGCGGCGTTGGAGGAGCGATATGGCACCATTTTGAGAATGGGAATGAGAAGCGGGCTTATGAAGTAGCAGAGCAGTTCCTGAATATCTATGGATCGAATAGCTTTTTCCTTGAGGTAGAAGATCATGGCACAGCCAATACCCGCGAAATAATAGAAAAACATGTGGAGATGGGCAAGAAGCTTGGAATCCGGCTGGTTGCCACGAACAACGTTCATTATTTGATTCAGGAAGATTCTAGGGCCCACGAGATTTTGCTATGCATTGGCGAAGGCAAGACCATAAACGATCCAAGCCGTTCGCGTTTGCCAAATGATTCCTATTATCTGAGAAGCGCTGAGGAAATGTGGGAGCTGTTTGCGGATCTGCCGGAGGCTTTGACGAACACGATCGCGATCGCTGAAAGATGTGATGTTGAGTTATCCGTTTCAGGCTCAAACCTGACATTGCCCACATTTCCCATTCCACCTGCATCAGGCTGTTCAACAGAGAACGAATATTTCCGCAAGGTGATATTTGAAGGATTTGCTGAAATAAAAAGGACTGTCCTTGAGCCGATGGAATCCACCGGTGACCTTAAGTATCCGCTTGAATCATATAATGAACGGCTTGAACTGGAGATCTCCGTTATTGAGAGAATGGGTTATGCCGGATACTTTCTGATCGTTTGGGATTTCATCAAGTATGCAAAAGAGCGTGACATTCCTGTCGGTCCGGGACGAGGTTCAGCGGCGGGTTCGCTCGTTGCCTATTGCATGGGTATTACCGGAATAGATCCGATACAGTACGATCTGTTTTTTGAACGCTTTCTTAATCCAGAACGTGTTTCGATGCCCGATATTGACATCGATTTCTGCATTCGCGGCCGCGGTGACGTAATAAATCATGTTTCGGAGCTTTATGGCCGTGATTCGGTCTGTCAGATCATTACCTTTGGAACGATGGCCTCAAAAGCCGCGATCAAGGACGTCGGGCGTGCGTTGAACATTCCGCTTGGCAATGTAGAAAAGATCGCAAAGATGATCCCGCCGCCGTTTCGCGGAAGGAACATAAGTATTTCGCAGGCTATGAAGCAGGTTCCCGAACTTGTTGCTGCGATGGATGCGGATAATTCTATCAATGACATGATAGATCTAGCTTTGAAGGTGGAAGGCTGTGCACGTCACACGTCAGTTCATGCCGCAGGTGTCGTGATCTCCCCTCGTCAGCTGCACGAACTGGTGCCGGTTGCGATCTCTGCCAAAAACGAATTAACGAGCCAATATCCGATGGGCGACCTGGAAAAGGTCGGTATGCTCAAGATGGACTTTCTTGGGCTGACGACATTGACGATCATTACGGATTGTCTGACGACCCTAAAGGAAAAGGCCGGTATTGAAATTGATTGGGGAAAAGTCTCGCTTCGTGATGAGAAGACGATGGAAATATTCGGCGATGGAAAAACTGATGCCGTGTTCCAGTTCGAATCTTCGGGAATGCAGGATATTTGCCGACGGCTTAAGCCGCGCGAGCTTGAAGATCTTGCAGCATTGAATGCTCTTTATCGTCCTGGCCCGCTTGATGGCGGCATGGTCGAGGATTTCATCCTTCGTCATCGTGGTGAGAAAAAGGTGGAATATCTTGTTCCTCAGATGCAGGGCATCCTAAAGAATACCTACGGTGTTCTCGTATATCAGGAACAGATAATGCAGCTTGCTCAGGAGCTTGCCGGATATACACTCGGAGAAGCAGACATGATGCGCCGGGCGATGGGAAAAAAGAAGCCCGAGGAAATGCTTCCGCACGAGAGAAAGTTCGTTGACGGAGCTGTAGAGCGCGGAATTGCCAAACAAAAAGCGGATGAGATATTCAAGCTGATGGCACAGTTTGCTGACTATGGATTTAACCGAAGCCATAGTATCGCTTACGCATATCTTGCATTTCAGACGGCGTATCTAAAAGCTCATTATCCTGCATTTTTCTACTCCGCAGTTCTGTCGCACGAAGCCGGTGACAGTGCCAAGGTCTATAAATATTCAAATGAATTACGTTCTATCGGCCTTGAATTACTGCCGCCGGACGTGAATGAAAGCGACGAAGGTTTTACTCCTTCGCATAATTCAGTCAGATACGGCCTTTCTGCGATAAAGGGCCTTGGGGCAAGTTCTGCACACGCCATTATCGAGGCGAGAAAAAAAGACGGGCCGTTCTCTTCTATCTTCGATATGGCATCACGGGTCGATCAGGGAGCAGTGAACAGAAGGAATCTTGAAAGTCTGGTTGGAGCCGGAGCTTTCGATTCGCTAAGG
>JAHBSH010000077.1 GCA_019639215.1 Acidobacteriota bacterium | reverse complement strand
AGACAGCTGGACGCATTGTTGTCGCTGTTGAATATAATGCTAACGGAAAGATAGGTTTTATTGCTGTTCTCGAATCTTTGCCGAATGGATTGGATGACGAGGTGATTAAGGCGGTTGAGCGTACGAAGTTTAAACCTGCGACCCAAAATGGCAATGCTGTCACCACAATCGGTTTTTCGGAGCATTCATTCACTATCTATTAGACCGATCACTGGCTACATACATATTTCACCACCCATCGTAAAAAGGCGTGCCCACTCGGTCACGCCTTTTCATCTTTATGCATTTCAGCTATTAAAAACGCTACTGTTTCAGCCAGAAGATCAGCAGGGCAAATAGGCCACCAATCGTAGGAATGGACAGCGTCATTGCGAGTACCCAATAAACCTCATTTTTATATGTGAATCTTACTCTCATAGCGACACCGCCTCGGCGACTGGCATCCTACTTCTTCAACTTCATCAAGCTGCCGTCGGCGCTGATACGGGTGCCGCGAGCGTTCTTTTCGTTCTGCTCCATTGCCCGGAGCATATTTTCACCGAGTACCATCTTCACTTCCTTGTCGCTATAGCCGCGTCGGAGCATTTCATAAGTTACAAGAACAAGGTCTTGAACGCCCTGCATAGGCGTTGGCAGAAAAGGAACGCCGTCGTAATCAGAACCGAGTCCGATGTGTTCTACACCCGCAACCTTTTTGATGTGATCCATATGATCGACGATGCGTTTATAGTCGGCAATGTAGATCGGATTCTCTTCCTCCAGCTTTCTCACAGCCGCATTGAATCCGTCACGGTCGTCTTTATACTGTTCGCGGAGTTTAGCAATCTGGTCACGCAGTTTTGCCGAACGCTCGTTCTCTTCCCTGTTCGTTCTTTCGTCCAGAAATGAGGGATAGAAAACGACATTGATCACGCCGCCATTTGCTTTTAGGCGTTTCAGAACATCGTCGGGAACATTGCGTGTATGGTCGTTGACACCACGAACTCCCGAATGAGACGCAATGATCGGCGATTTAGATAGATCCAGAACGTCGTGCATCACTTTGGCAGAAACGTGGGATATGTCAACCATTATCCCAAGACGATTCATCTCCTTTACCACTTCCTTTCCAAAATCGGTCAGGCCACCGTGCTTTTCATCGCGGTGAGCGTCGGCCCAATTTGTCGCCACGTTATGCGTCAATGTCATATAGCGAATGCCGAGCCGATAAAAATTGCGGAGAGCATAGAGCGAATCCTCTATCACGTATCCGCCCTCGATACCCATCAGCAGACAGATCTTGCCCTGCTTTTTAGCCTGACGTATCTGAGCTGCGGTGGTACACATGCTCAGATCCTTCGGATTCAGTTCAGCTTCTCGATAGGTCGCATCTATCATATCCATCGCACGACGCATTGCACCGCCGGTCGTCATCGAACTTCCGGAAACGTAGATCGACATGAATTCGCCCGTCATTCCGCCGGCTTTCAGTTTCTTGAGATCGGTGTGGTACGGATCGCCGCCGATCTGATATCGGCCTGTCGAATCATCTGCCAGATTGAAGTCCTGATCGACCATCGGCGATGTAATATCGTTGTGACCGTCAATGATTATCGACTGACGATGAAGCTTTACAGCTCTGTCCCAGAGTTTTTGGTCTGCATCTGCGGGTTTTGTCTGAGCGATAGCCGCTGTCGCCGCAAAAGTGACAAGGAGCAAAAGTGAGGTGAATAATTTCATTGTTTAGAATGTCTCTCCTGAATTGAGAACATTTTATGCGGTTTTGCCTCTTTTGGCGAATTGCCTGACACGAGTAAAAAAGCTGCGGCAATTGGTATGCATTTTGCTGTATAATGTCTTGCGGCATCTTCAGGCTGCATTGTTCTTATCTCACGGCCGCTTTTCCGGAGTTTTCCGATCAGTCGCCGTGTGCTTCTCCCCGATTTTAACAATTCTCGGTATTTTTTCGTGACACTTTCTGTCACCATTGTTCAATACGTTTATGAAGGGCAACTGGGATGGTGCCATTGTTCAGGATCCAAATGAACCAATGAATAACGATGCGGATTTCAGAAGCCTCATTGAGAACCTGCCGGTTCTGTTCTATATCGTTGATGTCCGCCCGCCTTTCTCACCTAGATATGTAAGCCCTGCTTTCTCGCGCTTCGGCTACCCGCTGGAAATGTGGACAAGCGACCCGGACATATGGCTAAAGGTCATTCACCCCGACGATCTGGACTGGGTATTTGAACAAACCGCGGCCTCTTCTGACAGCGGCAAGGATGCCGATTATGAATACAGGATCTTTGATTCGAACGGTGACCTTGTCTGGGTTCGCGACCGTGGATGCCTGATACACGATCAGGACGGCAAACTCCTTTTTCGTGAGGGCGTAATGCTCGACGTCACAGAACGAAAACAGGCAGAGCAGGCCATGATAGAAAGCGAACAGCGCTACCGGTCGCTGTTCGAAAATGCTAACGACATCATTTACGTACATGACCTGAAAGGCCGTTATCTTTCTCTGAATTCCGCCGCTGAGCGCGTTTTCGGCTACACGAGAAAAGAAGCTCTTTCGCTGCATATGTCTGAGGTGATAGCACCCGAACACCTAGAACTTGCCCGCCGGATGTTTCGCCAAAAGCTGGAAGGTTCATCAGAGCAGACGACGTATGAGCTGGATTGCATTACAAAAGGCGGTTCTCGCGTAACGCTTGAGATAAACAGTACTGTGCTGACGGTTGACGGTGAACCAGTCGCCATTCAGGGTATTGCACGTGATGTGACCGAGCGCAGACACGCCGAAGAGGCTCTCAAGGAAAGTGAAAAGCGATATCGGCGTATCTTTGAAAACGCGAATGACATCATATACACACATGATCTTGACGGGAATTTCACATCCCTGAACCACACCGGCGAACTCGTCACCGGGTACACGCGTGATGAGGCTATGCGGATGACGCTTTTCGACATCATCGCTCCTGAATCGCTTCATACGGCGATAGAGATGACCTCAAAAGGTCTGGATGAAGAGCGCCCGACACGTTATGAGATCGATATTGTCGCCAAGGACGGCAGACTAGTTCCTCTGGAGATCAGCACTCGCCTGATAATGAAACGGGGCTTGCCGTTAGGTGTACAGGGAATAGGTCGCGACATCACCGAACGGCGGCGTGCCGAAGAAGCCCTGCGTGCAAGTGAGCTGCAATTCCGTCAACTTGGCGAAGGGATCTATCATCAGGTCTGGACTGCCAAAGCCAACGGTGAACTCGATTATGTAAATCAACGAACTGTCGAATACTTTGACAAACCTTACAAAGAGATCATCGGTTCGGGTTGGCAGGGACTGATACATCCTGATGATCTGGAAAATTGTCTTCTGAGATGGAACGATTCATTGACCACGGGGATCTATTATGAGGTGGAATTTCGACTCAAGCGTCACGACGGCACATATCGCTGGCACAAAGCCCGTGCAAATCCGGGTCATAACGCTGATGGGGCAATCACTAAATGGTTCGGTACAAATACCGACATTGACGACCAGAAACAGACCGAGGACAAGCTCAATTATCTAGCTCGTCACGACGCCCTTACAGGTTTACCAAATCGTTCTGAACTGATGACACATCTGCGCGGGGCTGTGAGCCGGGCCGAAAGATCAACAACGTCGCGGTTCGCACTTTTGTTCTTAGACCTTGATCGCTTTAAGGTCATAAATGACAGTTTGGGCCACATGGTCGGCGACAAATTGTTAAAGACCATAGCCGAACGTCTTGACGTAATGGTGCGTCCGGGTGACATAGTGGCTCGTCTTGGCGGAGATGAGTTCGTCATTCTACTCAACCGCACAGGCGGCCGCGAAGAGGTCGTCAGGGTCGCCGACCGCATCCAGCAAAGTATTGAAAAACCGTTTGACATTGATGGTTACGAGATCTTTACATCAGCAAGCATCGGCATAATCCTTTCAGACAACGTTAGGCGTGAACCTGAAGAGTTTCTTCGCGATGCTGACTCCGCAATGTATCGTGCTAAAGAATCAGGCAAGGCTCGCTATGAGGTCTTTGACGCAGAAATGCATGTTAACAGCATGAACCTTCTGGAGACTGAGACCGATCTTCGCCGAGCCGTGGAACGCAATGATTTTGTTGTTCTTTTCCAGCCCATAGTCGATCTGGCGGATGGCACAGTGACCGAATTCGAAGCGTTGATCAGGTGGAAGCATGCCGAACGCGGGCTTATTCCTCCCGATGAATTCATCGGCGTTGCTGAAGAAACAGGACTGATCGTCCCGATCGGCAGATGGGCGATTCTTCAGGCTTGTGAGAACATCGCAAAATGGCAGAAAAAGAGTGTCAGAAGACTGTCGGTCAGTGTAAATCTTTCAGCCAAACAGCTGATGCACCCGACACTGATAGATGATATTCGCAATGTTATCAGTGACACCGGCATCGAGCCGTTTCAGTTAAAACTGGAGGTAACAGAAAGTGTTGTTATGGAGCAAAGTGATAGGTCACTTCGTGTTCTCCGCGAACTTGACCGCATTGGTGTTTCACTCGCTACCGATGATTTTGGTACGGGATATTCCAGCTTAAGTTATCTGGCTCGTTTCCCTTTCGACCGGCTGAAGATCGACCGTTCGTTCATAGATAAAATGGTGATTGACGGAAAAAGCTCCGCTATCGTGAAAACCATACTAACGCTGGGCGAAAATCTGGGGATGGACGTAGTTGCGGAGGGTATCGAAAGCGAAGAGCAGCTTCGTCGTCTGCAGTTGTTCGGCTGTCGTCTTGGTCAAGGCTTTTTGTTCTCAGAACCAGTTACTGCTGATGCCGCTCCTAAAGTGCTCGGCAAACCAACAACACAATTATTCGAAGGATCTATCCATTCTGACATTGGCATCAATCACGACATTCTGGAACTCGACAATCTGCAATAAATAAGGCCGGGACATTGCCCGGCCTTTATCGCAGCTAATGTCAAATATAGCTGTTACTGACGCGGTTTGGCATTCTTCACATGCTTGTCGAACCAATTTATCTGTTCGAACAATGTATGTTCTATTGACTCCTGTGCCGCATAGCCATGTGATTCCAAAGGAAGCATGACCAATCGGGCAGTTCCGCCGTGTCCGCGGATCGCCGCATACATACGCTCTGATTGCATCGGGAATGTGCCCTGATTATTGTCTATCTCGCCGTGCAACAACAGGATCGGTGTTTTTATCCGGTCTGCATAATAGAACGGCGACATATTCAGATATGTATCTTTTGCTTCCCAAAACGTACGGCGTTCCGATTGGAAACCGAAAGGTGTCAGCGTTCTGTTATAGGCACCGCTGCGGGCGATACCGGCTCGAAACATATCTGAATGAGCAAGCAAGTTTGCCGTCATGAATGCCCCATAGCTGTGTCCGCCGACACCGACACGATCAGGATCGACCACGCCCATTTCCGCACCTTTATCAATTGCGGCTTTTGCCGATGATACAAGCTGTTTTACGAACGTGTCGTTCACCGTTTCAGGATTGCCGACGATCGGTATTGTCGCATCATCCAAAACGGCGTATCCGTTCAGCAAAAAGAACAGATGTGACGAACCGCCGATCTGCGTGAATCTGTTTGTCGAACCTGATACCTGTCCGGCTACACCAGAATCCGTATATTCCAGCGGATAAGCCCAAACCACCGTTGGCAAACGCTCACCTTTTTTATATCCGGGCGGCAGATAAAGTGTGAATGACAGATCGACACCGTCATCACGTTTATATTGGACACGCTCTTTGGTTATACCTCGGAGTTGCGGGGCCGGATCCTCAAAATGGGTTATCTGCCTGTAGGCAAGTGCGGTGCAAACCTTTCCGGGAGGACACACCTGTTTGATATAAAGATTTGGCGGTTCAGACGGTGATTCCTTTCTAGTAAAGAAATTCTGTCCGTCGTCATCTATCATACTGACGAACGTTTCATATTCCTCGGTTCCTGATCTGAAGATCTCGCGTGTTTCCAGCGTTTTCAGATTCATCGCCCGGAAGAACGGCCTGTCGCCTTCCGGAGAAGCTCCTGGACCGGTTAGAAATATTTCGTCACCATTTTGGCGTATCACACTGAAACCGTTTGAAAGCTGACGCGTTACAGGCGTTCCGGGATTGTTATACCGGTCGCGTGTGTTGAGGTCAGAGATGAGTTTCGGAGACGATGCATCCTTATATGACGTCATAAACATACGACGATGCTGTGTGTCGCGGTTATAGTCATAATAGAACATCATCGCGTCGCGTTCACCAAAAGAACTTCCTTGAAAGCGATGCTGAGTTTTCAATAGCTCATTTGCTGCCCCTCTAAAAGGCGCAGCCAGCGTCATAAGTTTGTCTCGGTGGTCAGCCTTATTTCGCGGATCGCCGCCGTCCAGAGCTTCCGCCCAGGTCAGTGTTGCAGGCTCTGTTGGTATCCACCGGACTGAACGCGGCCCTGTCTGAACTCCCTGAGCAGGCAGAGCATCCTGAAGCGGAACATCAGCAACCGTATAGACCAACTTCCCTGTCTTGTCCCAAACCTCTACTTTTTTTGGAAAACGGAAATAAGGAAATAGATATGAGAAAGGCTTCGTTGTCTTGGTGACCAGAATATAATTACCGTCAGGTGACGGGCCAAATTCATCATACATGCCCGGCTGCCCGACCCTTGTCACCTTACCGTCAAGACCGATGAACGCCGGCTGTGACGTTGTATAGTATTCAAAAAGCAGTTCGTCATTTGGGCTTCGCAAAAGATCCTGAAATGTAGCGATCGTTCCTGCTCTGCCGGCTGTTTCCTGAATGTTCGGCGATATCGGTGTAATGTCTTGATAAGCCGGAGCCGCTCCGCGTCCTGAAGGAATAAGATTGGCCGAGAGTCTTTCCGAACCTTCCCAGCCAAAACCGCCGAGAGCCGTATTGATAAGAACGCCGTTGACACGTCTTGCCTTAGCGGTCGCAGTATCAATTAGCCATAGCTCCACACCGGTATCCGTCAGGTTGCCAACGGCCATATGTTTTCCGTCAGGCGACCATTGCGGCGAAATTCCCTTGAAACCGGACGGAAGAGCGACATTAGTTTCCTTGGTGTCATCAACGCTTCTGAACTTTATAGCCGAAAAGTATCCGGTGCCATGACGTGTTGTATTTCTCGGATTGATCCTGAGGCCGCCGATACGAAGCATCGGCTCAGCTCTATCCGCGATGGTAGGATAACGCCTGCTTTCTATCAGGGCTATTCTGTCACGCGTCGGGGAAATGGATGTCGAAGGTGTGTTTGGTGCGTTCAGCACATCCAGTATCGCCTTTGGCGGCTTTTGATAACCGTTCTGGGCGATGACGGATGAAGAAAGCACACACAGTGCGACAAATAGAAAAAGACTCCTTATCTTCATATCGTTTTATTTTCCTTTTAATTGTTCGAGAACCTTGGATACCAACGTCGGGATTATCTCCTTTTCATTAGCATGGCCAACTGTAAAGATCGAAATTGCAATTTTACGTCCATCAGCAAGTTCAAAATATGCGGCATCATGGCGTGTGGTATTGGTCCAACCAGCCTTTGACCATAATTTTGCACCGTCTATCTTTTCATTCAAAAACGCCTTGCCGACAAAATTGGTCGCCTGAGAGTTGGCTTCTTTGCCTGTCGCATAAGGATCGCGTTTCATCAGATCCATCATTATTTGGCTGCGGGTAGAATTGACCGTTCTGCCCGCCGCTATCTCCGCAATAAGCCTCGCAGCCGCGTTGGTGGTGATCATATTACGATTCTCACCTTTGTAATTCCGAAACTGCTGCTCGACACCATAGGCGTCTTCACAGTGCGTCTTTTGGTTTACGTTGATGTTCGTATAGCCCATCGACGAGAAATAGCGATTCATGCGGTTGCGGCGATACGACCATAGCTTGAACTCATCCTCGGGAAGTTCACCGCCGCTCGCCGTCTGTGTCAGAACATCTACGATATATTGCGTCGCCTCATTAGAGGAATCGACGATCATATCTTTCAGACCGCGTTCAAGCTCTTTGGTCATTCTGATCTTGCCGTCCTCAAGCTGCTGATGAAGTGTCACCATATAGAACATCTTTACGACACTTGCCGGATAGATGCGCTCTTCGCCGCGATAATCGGCTTGCCGGATATTCGTGGGGTTGGTCATATCAATGACCGTCATGGCGACCTGCTCGCTTCTAAGATCTTTGAAGCGGGGCAGAACATCTTTGACCGCACCGTCAACGATAGCTTTAAGATCCGCAGAATCCGAAAGCTTTATAGGAGAATAGGTCTTCGGTTTCAATATCTCGATCTCACTACTCGTCTGGGCTTCGGCCACCGTCATTAAAGAGAGCAGTAGAGCAATAACGCAGACTGATCTGAAACAGGCTTTCATAATATTTTTGTAGTGTATTCTTTACGGAAGTCGTTTTTCAGAGTATAAACAAAAAACACCTCTCCCAAAAGCGGACAGCAAAGAAGAATAGTATGACGGAAGAAAAACTGGTACGCGGCATTGGCCGCTGGGATCTTACTGCCATCGCCATAAACACCATTATCGGCACAGGTATTTTCATTTTACCTGCTCGGGCAACGGGGCTTATAGGCGATTACAGCCTGGCGGCGATAGTGATGTGCGCACTGATCGTTGCGGCGATAGTTCTTTGTTTTGCTGAGGTTTCCAGCCGTTTTGATGCCACAGGCGGCATGTATCTTTACGCAAAAGAAGCCTTTGGCCCGCTTGTCGGTTTTGAGGTCGGCTGGCTCTATTGGGTCGTACGTGTAGCGACCTATGCTGCCAACTGCAACGCTTTTCTGATCTATTTAGGTTTCTTTTATCCTGAAGCAAATGAAGGCTGGTTAAGGATCGTCATCATACTTCTCGTCTTAATCCCGATGACGACGATCAATCTTATCGGAGTTCGCGAATCCGCTCTGCTGACCAACATTTTCACTGTCGGCAAGATATTGCCATTACTTGTATTTGTTGGCATCGGCATTTTTTTCATTGATCCCGGTAATTTCAAATTTGAAGTGGCTCCCGGTTACTCCGATTTTTCTGCTGCAGTCCTTTTGCTGATATATGCTTATGTCGGGTTTGAGGCCGCCGTCATTCCGGCAGGCGAATCAAAAGACCCGAAACGCGACCTGCCTTTCGCTCTATTTGTTGCCCTAGGCGTGTGTACATTTTTGTATATTCTTATACAAGTTGTGGCTATTGGAACGTTGCCCGGCTTGGCTGATTCCAAAACACCTCTCGCAGATGCTGCCGGTAACTTCATGGGCAGTTTTGGTGCGGTCTTTATCGCTATCGGGGCTTTGATCTCTATACTGGGCAATCTGAACGGTGGATTTCTTGCTGCTTCACGGCTACCCTTTGCAATGGCCGAGAATAAGGAATTACCGCAGATACTTGCAAGAACTCATCAGAAATTCAAAACACCGCACATTTCAATTATCGTAACGGCCGGTGCGATATTGGTGCTGACAATTTACAGCTCATTTTTCACAGCTGTCACTATAGCAACGGTAACTCGACTGCTTGTATATGCCACAACGTGCCTGTCGCTGCCTGTTTTCCGCCGAAGAAATGATATGCCGGAAGCGAAGTTCCATGCGCGTCTCGGCATCGCTGCAACAATTCTTTCGGTCGTGCTTATCGGTTGGCTGCTGATCGACGAAAAGGTGTTGAACGAAGGCCTGCCGATACTTATCGCAATAGGCATTGGATTGGTGATCTATCTCTTGTATAAATTTTGGGGGAAACCTACGGAAGATAATGCATCAAACTAAAAGATGTTCGTTCTATTATTGAAATGAAAAGAGCTCTTATTATACTTACGACGCTTCTTTTGACAGGCATTGCTGCTTCCGCTCAGGCGGTTGAAGATGTCAGCCGCTCAACCATCGGTTTTATTCGCTCTAACGGAACTGTCGAAAACTCCAGCCGTTCGACCATCGGTTATTTTAAGTCCGACGGAACTGTCGAAAATTCTTCGCGTTCTACTATCGGCTTTATCCGCAAAGACGGTACGGTTGAAAACGCGTCGCGTTCGACGATCGGTTATATCAAAGACAACGGCACTGTCGAGAATGCAAGCCGTTCAACGATCGGCTACGTTCGATCCGGTGTGGTCGAAAACAGTTCCAGAAGCACGATCGGCTACGCGAAAGGAATAGATCCCAAACACGCAGCCGCTTTCTTCTTTTTCTTTTTCAAACCCTAGAACGGTTATAGTATCTGGCCTGCTTCTTTTGGCCAACCAAAGAACATATTATCTCCGGCCAGATAATCTCGTGACCGCGTACGATATGCCCCCGGAAACGGATCCATCGTCACAAATGATCGTCCGTATGTGTCCAAAGCCTGTTCGCAAAGAACAGCTACGTGATTGCCTCCCGCATTGTCATCTTTATAACCAACAATTATTGGAAATGCCCCTGCCAAAGCTGCAGGGTCGCTTGAAAGCGTTCCGACCAGTTTGTCCAGGTCTTTCCGATTTCCAAATCTGTGTGACATGGCAAATGACTGCTCATTGAATATAGAGCTGATCCCCTTTAACGTCATCGCACCGTTCTGATCCCAATCCAACGGGAATTTATTCAGTATCTCCTCTTCGGTTAGAAATCTTCTCCCGCGATCTGACATCGCCCTCAACCACCACGACATCGAGGCCGCCCAGCATGTGTACCAACCCGATTGAACGACTGGGTTGATCTGTCTGTAACTTGGCATAAAAATACTCCGTATTAATTACAAATAAAATAAAAACTACGTTCGCGTTATACGAACGTAGTCAGACATTTTGTTCCCGGAAACTTTGCCTCTTTACAAACCTTTTACAAATTCAGTTGAAAACACCGTCACCAAGAAAGTTTTTGCGGATGTAAGCTATCGTATCGTTAAGTGTCTCCTGTACGTCGCGAGTGTGAAAGCCCAGCTGTTCAGTTGCCTTTGAGGCGTCCAGATACCAGAAAAACTCCGCTTGCTCGACCTCTTTCGGCTGTATCGGTGAGGTCATGTTCCAATTTTTGAAGACCGAATCGACCAGCCCGGCTCCCGCCATCGCCAGCCCTTTTGGCACCCGCAGCATCGGAGACGGAACGCCTGAGAGCCTTTCGACGCGGCCAAAAAAGTCTTTGAATGTCATGTTGGCAGCACCGAGCAGATATTTTTCCTGATGCTCCCCCATCTCGACTGCATTAAGAAAGGTTGCTGCGGCATCACGAACATCAACAACGCTCAAACCACCGCCGGGGGTATAAGGCAGCTTTTTGCCAAGCAGGTCAAGAACGATCTTTGTTGAACTGAGCCTTTCGTCACCCGGCCCGAGCAGGAGCGTCGGATTGAGAATAATGAGTTTTCTGCCATCGCCGTCAAAGTTCTCAAGAGCAGCTCGTTCCTGATAATACTTGGACGCGTAATATGCCCAACGAGAGATGATCTCTACCGGTGCCGGGTATGATTCGTCGATCATCTCCGGCCCTTCGCTGACGGCGATCGTGCCGCTCGATGAAGCAAGCACAACTGTCTTAACGCCGGCTTCTTTTGCCGCTTCACAGAGCAACCGCGTGCCCGTAACATGAACTTTGTTCATTGCTATGGCGTCTTCGTTGTCCCGTGAAACCTTGCCTGCAAGATGAAAGATCACGGAAACGCCCTTTACGGCGTCTGCAACGTCTGTCGGCTCTGCCACTGAGCCTTCGAAAGGTTCAACACCGGCGTCCTTCATCCAATCCGGAACATGCGATGCCATGACGCGAAGATTCCTCTCGCCCGAGTCGATCAACTGCCGTACAACCTCGGCGCCAAGAAAACCCGTCCCGCCCGTGACGAGTATTTTCTTCTCAACCTTTGCCAACGCCTTTTTCTTTGCCATCATTCTTTATAATTCTAACGCGGAGTACGCTGCGTTCTCTGCGTTAAAAATCTATCCTCAAGTCGCTAATCCTTCCACGTACGGCGTATCGGGTGAGCCTCAGTATTGAAGGTCACGTTTCCAAAATCAAGGGTCTTATCATCAGCAAACAACAGATAAAAATACTTGAAGGTTTCTGCCATGACAAAGCTCTGCATACCGTCATTCTTTTCTTTTGTGATCACGCTTTTCAGATGAGCATAACCTACATCCGTACGGCAGTATTTTTTGAAATCTTCCCAGATCTTTTTGCCCATCGCCAGATATTCAGGGTCTTTCGTCAGCTGATATAGAATGTACGTAGATTCGATTATCTCGGGCCGCAGCGGATAACCCGGATGCACAACCTCCATCTTTACGTAGTCGAGAACTTCCGGTTCGATGCCGTGCAGGTTCCACATCTTGAACGACGAATCCTGAAGCTTCTGGGCTCTTTCCAGGTCGCCTGATATCGCCAACAGGCCCGGAAAGAACGCATCCAAAGCTCCCCATGTCGTCCGCGTCCGCTTTCCCGTATCCATATCTGCGTGTCCGTACCACAATTCGCCATCGCGGACCTCATCGGCAAGATATTTGTTTATGACAGGAATGCTCTCTTCCCACATCTGCCTGCATTCCTCATCACGAAACAGCCGCCAGCATTTCCACAGATATTCGTAATACGAATCTATCTCCGCACTGACGTGGCTTCCCTTGTTCGTCCATTCGCCTGTCTCGACGTTTATGCGGGTGCCGACAAGCCCGATCTTTGACCTGCGGTTATATGTTTCGACCAAAGCCTTCTTCGCTTTTTCATAATAAACTGGCTTTCCCGTCAGTTTTGAAAGCGTTCCGAATTCTATCAACAGTGTCCCGGTTTCAGCAGGGTTTGAGATCGGAGTACTGACCTTTCCGGTTCGCAGATTTATGTTCTTGTACGGCAATCCAGTTGGCGAATCAAAAGCGGGCAGCAATCTTTTTCCAAGGTCTTCTGCCAGATTCAAAAGCTCTTTGTCTCCGGTCATCTGATACGAAGACAAAAGCCCGCCAAGCAGACGAATTACGATCTCAAACTTCTGCACATCGAGGTCTTTATCAAACTTTAGCGTTTTTGTGATGTATTTGCGGGTGTTGTCAGCCTCTTTTTTCAGACCCATCAGATACATCGTGTCCAATGCATCGACCGGCGTCATAAGAAGCGGTTCGGCGTACCAGTTATGATAAGACTTGCTCAGCGGCTTCAGATCATCATTGCCCCACGCATATTTCTTGTAACCTTCCCACGCGTGAAGAAACTCTGCTTTGACCTCATTGGCTAATTTCTTTCGGTCGATCTTGGGGTCAGACTGTTGTCCGGCTACAGGCATAGCAGCCGTCATAATGGCGAGACACAACAGCAATATCATCGGTAATCCGAAATTTTTCTTCATAATAGGATCAATGTTCCGCAGAATATATCTATAGATTTACACCAATTATTAAACCACAAAGACGCCGAGTCACAGAGTTCAAATAAAAGATCTCTGCGTCCGGCGTCTCTATGAAATTGAATGCGCCTACTTATTCAGCAGCAGAGGCTCGCCGAAACCAAGCTCTTTAAGCCTTGGCAGCTGCGTCTTTGCGTCACCGACGACAAGCCAGATCATTTTATTCGGGTCAAAATGCTTGGCTGAAAGGGTTCTTATCTGCTCAAGCGTCATCGCTTTGACCATACTCTCCCTCGAGCGGACATAATCCGGCTTCCATCCATACCCGCTGATGTTGTCAAGCATACCAAGCTTTGCACCCGCAGTTTCAAATGCCCTTGCGTTGCTCTTGACCAAAAACCCTTTCGTGGTTTCAAGATCCTCGGCCGTGAATGTTTTAGGATAGGCTTCGAGAATCTCCTTGATCAGCTGAAGCGATTCAAGAGTGACGTTACTCCTCACACCGCTGCCGATGGTGAAGAGTCCGGAATTAGAACTTCCTGAAAAATTCGAATTAATTCCGTATGTATAGCCTTTTCCTTCGCGAAGTTCCTGCGTCAAACGTGAAGCAAAACCACCACCGCCCAGTATGTAATTTGACACGACCGCCGGATAAAACCCTGCATCTGTTGCTGTAAGAGCCGGATAACCGATCCTTAAAACCGATTGCGCAGCATTCGGCACATCATAGAAATAGATCTGAGCTTTTGAAGGTGCTGCTGGAACCTTGAATGTAGGCAACTTCACATCCTTCTTTTTCCATTTTGTATTCAGACCCTTTAATGAAGATGTGACCCTGCTCTTACTAATGTCACCAACAATGTGCATCCTCGCAACGGAGGGTGAGATGTTCTTCTCATAGAAAGCCTTCAGATCGGCTAATGTTATAGCGTTGACCGATTCGACGGTTCCGGTGTTGTTCTTCGCAAAAACATTGTCCTTTCCGTATGTGAGTTTATTGAACTCCGTCTGAGCGATCATGTTCGGATTTCCGGCCATTTGGCGTATCTGATTGACGGCACTTTGCTTCGTCAATTCAAATTCCTTTTCATCCCAACGCGGTTCTAAGAGCATTTCCTCTACCAGAGCAAGCGTTGCGTCGTAATTTCTCGCCAATGTGTTTCCGCTGATGGTAATCGATTCTTTTGAACCGCTGATATTTATATTTGCTCCAAGTTGCTGAATGGCCTCTTCCAACTCCTGAGGAGTTTTGTTCTTTGTGCCGTAGTTCATCATGCGAGCTGTAAGAGACGCAGCACCTTGTTTATCCGCTGCTTCGACCAGCTGGCCGCCATCGATGGTTATGT
>JAHBSH010000076.1 GCA_019639215.1 Acidobacteriota bacterium | reverse complement strand
CCAATTTTTATCAGAAGGTCATGCCGAAACCCACTAGCTCGGCTGATCAAGGCTTGATTCGCATCTTGAAAATAAAGGATTTCATTGATATTGACCAGAACATCTGAACTTACTTTGCTTAGGCTTGATCGCTGATGTCCGCGTCTCTTCTTCCAAATTTGCCATCAGAAAAGCTATTATATCTGTATGGCAATAGTAGATGTACCAAACAGAGATCTGAGGTTTACTGATCCGGCGGAGATAGCTGAATATCTGGGCGGTATCGGTATAGATTACGAACGGTGGGACAACATCAGCCAGATAGGCGAGGATGCTTCTGACGAAGATATCCTGAATTTTTATTCGGCTGAGATCGAGGAGCTGAAGGCGAAAGGCGGTTATGTTACGGCGGACGTTATAAACATCACACCTGAAACGCCCGGCCTTGATGTGATGCTCGATAAGTTCAACAAAGAGCACTGGCACGATGAGGACGAGGTTCGTTTTATCGTCAAAGGCCACGGCCTGTTCCACATCGCTCCGGAAGGCGGCGATGTCGTGTCGGTTGAGATGCGTTCGGGTGATATGATCCGCGTTCCAAAAGGCACAAAGCACTGGTTCAATCTATGCGGTGACAAAACGGTCAGGGCTATCAGGCTCTTTCAGGATGTTTCGGGTTGGACGCCGCATTATACAAGTTCGGGTGTCGATGCCGGTTTTCAGCCATTGTGCTTTGGTGTTTCCTATATTTCTGCCAGCAACACGATCTAACTGCTTAGACGCGGAGGCTAAAGAGTATTCAAACTGCTCCGGACACTCCGCGTTTCTGCGTTTACGGTGATAAATGACACAAGCAATACTTCTTGATATCGAAGGGACGACGACGCCCATAGATTTTGTTCATAACACGCTCTTTCCCTACGCACGAGCCCGTGTGGCGGGCTTTGTACAGCAGAACTTAAATGATCTGAAATTTGAGATAACCCAGCTTGGAAAAGAACATGACGCCGATGCTGAATACAAAGGCGAATTCAAGTCCGATGCCGCCAATTCTGTTTCGGATTATCTGACATTTCTGATAGACAATGACCGCAAATCCACGCCGCTCAAATCAATTCAGGGAATGATCTGGCAGGCAGGATATGCATCGGGAGATCTCGTCTCAACCGTTTATCCTGATGTTGCCGCCGCAATAAAAAAATGGAAGGATGATGGAAAGATCGTTGCGATCTATTCTTCCGGGAGCGTGCTTGCCCAGCAGATGATATTCAAATACTCAGATCAGGGCGACCTGACGCGCTATATCGACCGCTATTTTGATACCAACACCGGCCATAAACGTGAGCCGGAAAGCTATCGGAAAATTGCAGAAGATTTGGAGATCTCAGCTGAAAACATATTGTTCATTTCTGACATAGTGCAGGAACTGGACGCCGCTTCCGCAAGCGGCATGAGAACCGCTCTGTCCATACGTCCCGGAAATGCTCCTGCAAATAATGAAGGTGTTTATCGTGAGATCTCTGACCTTTCACAGGTGTAGTAGTGCTGCTTTTAGCCGTTTGACCGATGCCAAGATGTCTTAGACTCATTGCCATACCAAACAGTACCCACAGATGACGTGCGTTCTCAAATGAACCGGTTAGCCCTTGCACAAGCACGCTCGATAATATTGCCAATCCAAAAATTGCTGGCAAAATAGCTGTCTCAGAATGCATATGCAAAAGGCCGCTCTCATTTAAAAGCTGCCGTATGCGATAGAGCAGATATGCCGTCAAAGCGGTAAAGGCTATAAGCGCGAATATACCCGATTGTCCCGCAATACTCAGCCAGATGTTATGAGCATCGGTCAACATTTGCTGCTGGCCGGAAGGAGCGGTAAAAAGCACTTTGCAGACGCCCAGACCCAAACCTTTGCCAAACAACGGATGTGCCAAAAACGTTTCAAAAGCTCCTTGCCATGCAAGCAGTCTTTGGGTAGGGTCGATCCGAATTCCGCCAAGGTTAAAAAAGTATGGAGATGTCGGGATGTGACGAAGCGTTATGGCCGACACCGCAAAGAATGACAGTGCGGACAAGACGCCGCCCGCCGTCATAAAATGCCCTACCCTTGACCTTCCCTTTTTATAAAAGCAAACTGCCGTCCAGGCAAAAAGAGAAAACATCACACCGCCGATGCCAGGCGTAAGCGTAAACATGATCGTGATGGCGTGCAGAAGTATCAGTGTCCAAGAGATCTTTTCGCCCAGCCATTTTAGTTTTAATGCCGCCAGGATCAGTAAAAGGGAAACTCCAAGATAGCTGCAAAGCAATGCCGGATAAACGAACGTACTCTGCACTCTGGGATAATTTCCCGGCGGCAGCGAGCCGTAATGATGCAGAAACCATGTATGCCAGATGCTGTCACGGTCGATATAAAAAAGCAGAACGGTCAGCGTTCCGATAATGCTGACGATCGTGCCGGCGGCGATCCAGACCAGTATGACGCGTTTGAGAGTTTCTTTTGTTCTGATGATCTGAACGCTCATCACGGCCAACCCGACCAGGAAAAATTCACCCAAAAGTTTTACGGAACTCGTTCGTGGCGATGCAGAGAATACCGCTGACAGAGATAAGGCAATGAGATAAGCACCAAAAAAGAAAAATGAATTGTCCCAACGCAACGTGATCTTTTTTAGCAAGACCGTAACAGCAAACACGAGAACAGCGATCAGAAACAAAGGTTCCGTCAGCTGGACATTTACCCCCGTCAGACCGAGGTTCGGCTGCATAAATCCTAGTGAGAAGACCAGGATCAAAAACATAACCTCGATGAAGGTCGGGCGTGCAGAGTTCATAGGCGTATCTTTGTCCAACCGGCAAACATCCATTCGAGCCAATCTAAGGATCATCAATAGGACATGTTATCGGAACTAACATTATTTGATATTATTAAGTTATGCAAAAGTTAGAAACGGCGACGCTTGGAGCGGGGTGTTTTTGGTGTGTCGAGGCGGTCTTTGACGATCTGAAAGGCGTTGTGGATGTTGTCTCAGGTTACAGCGGCGGACATAAAGAGAACCCGACGTATCGCGAAGTGTGCGACGGAACAACCGGCCATGCCGAGGTCGCTCAAATAACCTTTGATCCGGAAGCGATCAGCTTTGCGGATGTTCTGCGTGTATTCTTTTCGGTTCATGACCCGACGACGCTGAACCGGCAGGGCAACGACATCGGGACGCAGTATCGCTCAGCTATCTTCTATCATGATGACGAACAAAAGCGGGTTGCCGAAGAGGTGTTCAAAGAGGTAAGTGATGCGGGCATCTATGACGATCCGCTGGTGACGGAAATAACGCCGTTTGAAAAGTTTTGGCCGGCAGAGGATTATCATCAGGAATATTTCCTGAATAATCCCGGCCAGCCGTATTGTGCTGCGGTCGTTGCGCCAAAGGTGGCAAAGTTTCGCAAACAATTTTCAGATCACTTAAAGCGTTAAGGCTTATTCTACAGCTTTCTTCAGCGGCAGATAGATGCCGTGACGTTCATATTGCCGTCGCCGTGTATTCAATAGATAAAGTATCCGGTGTTTTGTATAGACATGGACTTTTATCAGGCTCGGCCTTTCATTCAGCCGTGCGAAAACTTTTCCTACGGCCTTGCAGACCGCCTCGGCAAACTCCGCAGGGTCAGCATTTACCCTTACCAAAGCTGATTCGCCCCGGAAAATGACCGATTCGTCCTGATCCGCCAGGAAAGGGTAAGCCCTTTCAAGCTGTGTGCAGGCATTGTGGAAAGCGGCTGCGAAATTCAATCTCGCCTTTGCCAGCGAAACGTTCATTGTTGTCAGTATCTCTGACAACAGATGTTCGGTGTCGGTGACACTTATGTTTTCTTTTACTTCTTTAGCGGCGAACATATGAAATGCCGGTGTATCGCCCGGTGAGCGGGCAATTCGTTCGGCTTCTGCCGCGATACTGCTTTCGACGAATGTCACGCGCCGCGACGGCCATGCTGTCGGTTCCGCACTCCGATACACGCCAATGCGGCCATGAGAGTCGCGTACTCGTTCCAAAATATGTTGAAAGGCTTCTTTTCCCTTGGTCACGGTTCCGCTATGCAGGTCGCGTTCCAGCGCTTGCAGTGTGTTCAAAGGAGTGAAAATGATCTCGGCCTCATATGAGCAAAGTTCGATACTGACACGTCCGACAAACTGCATTGACCGGAGGTATCGCACCAAAGCGTCAAGATCGACAAAAGACGTACTGAGATTTTCGTGGATCGGATTTAGGCTCATGGTCCCTTTTTTAGAACTTCCCCTTACAGACCTTGTTCTCTAGGCCTGTCATATAGTGTTTAACTCTTAATATGGAAAGGAGATAGAACGAATTGTCGGAATATTCCAAATTTTCTGTGCGGCCTCGATAATAATGTATTAACAGGCCAAACTTTTTATGTCAGAAAAGCGTCTAAATGCCTGTTCTGATTTTTATTTTTTGGAGGTTTACGCAATGACAAGGATCATTGTACTGGCAATGCTCGTTTTTGCCGCATTTGGAGCCGCATCGGCACAGAACGCGACAGATTTTTCAGGGACATGGACGCTTGATAAGGAAAAGTCCGAACTTGGGCGCATGGGCGGCAGCATAGAGTCGATAACGATGACCGTCGCACAAAAGGACGGAAAACTTTCAGTCGAAACTAAAACCAAACGCGGTGCTCCGCCTGAAGGCGCAGGCGGCGGACGTCCCGGTGGCGGAGGCAGGCCTGGCGGCATGGGCGGCGGTTTTGTTGGTGGAGACGCTTCATTTACATATACTCTGGACGGCAAGGAAACCACGATCCAGCAGGAAGGTCCAATGGGAGCGATGCCAGTAAAGCTAAAGGCAAAACAAGACGGGTCAAAACTGAACCTCAGCCAGTCGCGAACGATAAGCGGTCCGATGGGCGATAACACCATGACCACGACCGAAGAATGGAACCTTTCCGCTGACGGCAAAACACTGACCGTCAAACGTGAGAATCAAACCCCTCGCGGAGCAATGACCACGACCTATGTGTTCACAAAGTGATCTGTGACCGATCGTAAAATGATCAATAAGAAAGCCGCCTGTGTCAGCAGACGGCTTTTTCACATTTTACATATCTGTACAAAGATAAGGTCAGATCGCCCTGCAAAGCGATATTCGGTCCATTGATATCTTAATCAGGAAAGCTGATCTCTTCGACGATCTCAGCCATGTACTTACGGCCTTCTTCGACAGCGTCGCGGGGAAGCGAGATTGCGCCGACAACGGCGTGGCCGCCGCCGCCATAGCGTTCACATATTTCGGCGATGTTATGGGTTCGCGGACGCGGTGCCCATGGGTTTGACCCGACCGATATTTTGGTGCGGAAAGAACTTTGGCTGATCGATACATTGTAGGTCGTTTCGGGAAAGAAATAATAAGGGATGAATTTGTTATAGCCTTCGATCCCGGTGCCGACGAGGTCAAATGTGACGACACCACGGGAATAATTTGACCGTTCGCGGATCGTCTCGACAGTTTTCCAGTGCTCTTCGAGTATCGGATCAAGCCTTTCTTTTATCTCAGGATGTTCGATGATCTCGTCCAGAGACATTTCCGTCAGCATCAGTATTATCTTTTCAACGAACGCCGGGTCTTTCTCGCCTTCGATCAGCTGCATCAGCTTTAGTGCTGAGGAACGCAGCTCGACGCATTGAGCTGCTGATTCGTAAAAGGCTCCGTCAATTATGTGTGCCCATTCGATAAGTTCTGATAACGAATCGTCTTCCCAACCGAACTTTTCTTTAGCAATGCGAGCGAGAAATTTTGCGTTCGAGGCACAGTTAGCATCAAGAAACTTTTTGCCGGAAGTATCGGCAAGAAAATGTTCTTCATCCTCTTTGGTCAAAAATGCTGATTGGTGATGATCGAACCACCACGTCAGGCGGTCGTCGGCACAATATTTGAAATCGACGATGGCATTGACCTTACCGTCAAGCTGATCGCGGTCAAAGGCATTGCCTGCGCGGTGCATTGTGGGTGTGTAGCCAATGACGGCATCAGGATCGACCACAGCTCGGTAAAACTTGGTGAAAATGGCCGCTGAAGAAACGCCGTCAAAGCAATTTCCGTGATAAAGTATCCGTAGATCCATAAAGACAAACCCGCCTCCGGGCAAAACATTCTAGAATAGATAGCCCCAACGTGTTCGTCAAGGCAGGCATATGATCATACGTACCGCAAATGAAAAAGACACAGATGCTCTGGTTGATTTCAATCAGGCAATGGCGATGGAAACTGAAGGAAAAGCTCTGGAACGCGAGACGCTGACAAAAGGCGTAAATGCCGTGTTTCGCGATGCTGTCAAAGGCTTTTACGTCGTTGCCGAAGACAATGGTCAGATAGCAGGCGGCCTGATGGTCACATACGAATGGAGCGATTGGCGAAACGGGTGGTTTTGGTGGATACAGAGCGTTTATGTCAGGCCGGAGGCCCGCGGAACAGGCGTTTATTCACGCTTATATGCTTTTGTACAGGAAAAAGCAGAGAACGACCCTGACGGCGTATGCGGGTTCAGATTATACGTTGAAAAAGAAAACGAACGGGCAATGAAGGTCTATGAAAAACTAGGGATGTCAGAATGCGATTACAAAATGTATGAAGAGGGAAAACAAAAAAAGACCGGAACCGTCTGATAAGACGATCCCGGATCCTTTTACAATGAAAACGAATTTCCGAAAGCTTTTATTTGAAGGTGTGGAAGATTATCGTAGATTAATGTTCACCCTATAACGATTAGACAAGAAGCTTGCCGAATTTTCGTTTTCAAAGATCAAAAACTTGCTAAAACTTAATTTGAGAAGAGACCCGATCTAGTCTTCGTGCCCACACTCGAAGATTTTCCCCCAAGCAATCTGAGCCCCTTCTCAAAACTTATCCGGCCTGACGCGGCCGTGGTCAAATACCTTCGTTGACGGTCCTTTTCCGGACCGCCTTCAGTTGACCTTAAAAATTTTCAAAAACGTACCTTCCGATACGCAATCTCTTAAGCAAAGGGTGTGCCATAACCATATTCTTATGTCAGCCCGTGTAAATATAACAACTTACAGGTTTCGGCGGAAAAAAGCTGCTGTTTACTGTATGTATTTATTTCATACAACGGTCATTCGCTTTGACCGAAGGTGTCCTATTTTCGGTCATTGGCCGATGCGGACACAATATGTTGTAATTTCAAATATATGGCTAAGATAACTGAGAGGGAGTTCAAACGCATCTGTGACGGCATAGCTGCCGACCGCGAAAGCATCCTCAAGCACAACCCAATTGGGACAGGAGAAGAAACTCTTCTATGGATGCTACTGAGCTGTCTGATCAGTTATCTCAGCCTTTCTGAGATCGAGACGCCTTGCTTCACCGGAATTCCGACCGCTGAAACATACCGTAATGCGATCTCTATTATTTTAAAACGTCGAATGGAAGAAGATTTCGATTTTTTTTCGCATATGGAGCAATTTTTAGATAAATGATAGTAGAAACGTTCATTCTGTCGATATTTCAGCAAAATACGCGAGTTGTTGCCTGTGAAAAGACCGGAAGGGCCGTTTGTATCGATCCGGGCGAGGATTCGCCGGAGCTGGTCGAATACATACGTTCGAGCGGTTATGACCTGCAAGCGATAACGCTGACACATGCTCACCTTGACCACATCGGCGGCGTTGCGGCGTTGAAGAGTGAGTTTCCTGATGCTGAGATCATTCTGCACCAGGACGACGAAGCGATGTATCTTGCCCTGCCGCAACAGCCTCTGCGGATGGGGCTGCCACCGGAACAGCTAAAGGCTTTGGGGCTGGATTACGATATTCCGCCACCGATAACACGGTATTGGACGGACGGCGAAGAATATTCGGTAGGCGAACTAACGTTCAAGGTGCTGCATTGCCCCGGCCACACACTGGGCCATGTTGTTTTTGCAGAAATGAAAGAACAGGCCGTGTTTGCGGGCGATTGCCTGTTCGCAGGTTCCATCGGGCGAACCGACCTGCCCGGCGGCAATTACCAGCAGCTTATCGATTCCATTAACAATAAAATACTTCCGCTTGGCGACGATATGACCGTATTTTCAGGCCATGGCCCTGATACGACCATCGGCCGCGAAAGACAGACCAATCCTTTTTTGACCGGCATATATGATATAGGATAGAGATCCATCTAAAGGTAAAAACCGATCAACCATACACTTTACGGAGAACGATATGATCAGACACATGACCTGTCTCTTGCTTCTGGCCTCATGCTCAACGGCAATTTTCGCTCACGGAAATAACAGTCACTTTCCGCGAACGCAGGACGTAACGGTGAGAACGACCAAGGTCACAGATAATATTTATATGCTGCAGGGACGCGGCGGCAACGTCGGCGCGGTCGTCGGGCCAGAGGGAATTTTGATCGTTGATGACGATTACCGTGAAGTGAGTAAAAGCCTTGCGGCGGCGCTAAAGGAATTGGGGAGCGACAAGCCGCGATTCGTTCTTAATACACATTGGCATGGCGACCACACACAGGGCAATGAATATTTCGGTAAAGATTCGACCATTGTGGCTCATGTGAATGTAAGAAAACGCCTGCTCGATCCGCCGGTGATATTCGGTCAGCGGACACCGACATATCCGGCATTTGCCCTGCCTATCGTCACCTACACTGAAAGCATGACGATACACATTAACGGCGAGAACGTCCGCCTTGTTCATTTTCCGAACGGGCATACTGACGGCGATTCGGTTGTGTTCTTTGAAAAAGCGAAGGTCGTTCATCTTGGCGACACGTTCTTTGCAGGAAGATTTCCTTTTGTAGATATCGACAGCGGCGGCAGCGTTCAGGGGCTTGTGAACAATATCGGAACTCTGATCAACATGATACCGGCTGACGCAAAGCTGATACCCGGCCACGGCTCTGTTTCAAGCCATGCCGACCTGAAGAACTATCATGCCGTGCTTACCGAAACGGTAAAGATAGTTACGGACGCAATGAAGGCAGGCAAAACGCTCGATGAGATAAAAGAGGCAGGATTTCCCGTAAAATTCAACGAGGCCGGCTCCGGCTTTATAAAAACACCGCAGTGGATAGAAACGATCCATCGGAGCTATTCGACTAAATAGTAAAAAAAAGAAAATTGCCCGCTGAACAAGTGAAACATAGAGCTATGTTCTCACTTGGTCGGCGGGCAAAACTTGTTAGGCAACGGTTACTTCTGAGGCGAGGTAAACGTCCTGAATTGCGTTGAGCAGATCGACGCCTTCGTTCATTGGGCGTTGGAAAGCTTTGCGGCCGGAGATGAGGCCGGTTCCGCCGCCGCGTTTATTGATGACAGCGGTGCGAACGGCATCGGCAAGGTCGCCGGAGCCTTTTGATTCACCGCCGGAATTAATAAGTCCGGCGCGTCCCATATAGCAGTTTGCGACCTGATAGCGGACAAGGTCAATGGGGTTGTCCGAGGTCAGGTCGGTGTAGATCTTCGGATTTGTCTTTCCGTAGCTGCTTTCGGTGTTGAGTATATTGTAGCCGCCGTTTCGTTCGGGCAGCTTTTGCTTGATGATGTCTGCCTGAATGGTGACGCCGAGGTGATTTGCCTGGCCTGTCAGGTCGGCTGCGGTGTGCATATCGCCGTCAGCGGTCTTGAATTTGGAATTTCGCAGATAGCACCACAGGATCGTTGCCATGCCCAGGTCGTGTGCATAGGCAAATGCCTCGGCAACTTCTGTTATCTGCCGTGTTGAATTGTCAGAGCCGAAATAAATTGTTGCTCCGACGGCGACGGCACCCATATTTCGAGCCTGTTCGATGGTTCCGAACATCACCTGATCGAAAGCGTTCGGATACGTAAGAAGCTCATTGTGATTGATCTTTACGACAAAAGGTATCTTATGAGCATATTTTCTGGCGACCGAGCCAAGCACGCCATAGGTTGACGCAACTGCGTTACATCCGCCTTCGATAGCAAGTTTTACTATATTTTCGGGGTCGAAATACTGCGGATTCGGGGCAAAACTCGCTCCCGCCGAGTGTTCGATGCCCTGATCTACCGGCAGAATGGAAAGATAGCCGGTTCCCGCAAGGCGGCCGGTGCCAAACAGTGTCTGTATGCTCCGCATAACAGCCGGTGTCCGGTCTGATTGTGAAACAACGCGGTCAACAAAATCTCCGCCCGGCAGATAAAGACTGTCTTTCGGGATGGTGTTAGAAACATGACCCAGAAGAGACTCGGCATCATCGCCAAGAAGCTCCTGTATCCTACTGAAATCAATAGCCATTGATCGTCTCCTGAAATACTCGTGATTAATTTATGTATGTATTTTTTATAGCAGCTACGAGTCGGGGGAATTATAGCACATTGTTATTAAAGGAGGGGTGTGAGGCCTAATCAAAGGATTCGGCCACAAATAAAACTGAATGATCGGAAGTCGCATTATCGCAGATTTAAGGCTTGATTCCTTATTTTCCTCTTGCAAACAAAGCAAAAATGAAAAGAATAAGCGTTGTTGCGGCAGAGATAAGGCAGAATTGGCAGAATGCCCCGATAACGAAAGCCTGCAAATACAAAAGCCACAAGGTATATGCAGCCATTAGCGTGACCTGAATGCGGAAAAGCGTCCAGGTAAGCCGGTTGCCGTATGCCGCGAGTACCGCAAGAGAAAAAGCGAGGAAATAGGCAAAAGCTCCG
Source organism: Acidobacteriota bacterium (assembly GCA_019639215.1). Lineage (GTDB taxonomy): Bacteria > Acidobacteriota > Blastocatellia > Pyrinomonadales > Pyrinomonadaceae > OLB17. The sequence goes on along the minus strand of JAHBSH010000076.1, from coordinate 4,120 downwards.
AAAGCGGCGATGGGAACGCCGCCGATCTCGGCATAAGCGCTTGTGAGTACCTTTTCACAGCCTTCTAAAAGACTGCACGGCACCACCTCATTGCGAAAGTGCTTTACGGTGAGATATACCGCGTCAACCAAGCCGATAAGAGCGACGACGGCCGCGGCAAGCGGGAGTTTTTTAATCCCGCTGTGGCCATCGTCTTCGGCTATGATGTCATCGTTCATTTTGCGTTGGATGCAGTATTAGAATTGGTCGCTGAATTGGAGTTAGCATTCGATGCAGGCTGGGCGGCAGTATCGCTCGCTGCCTTTGCGGCGGTTGCCTTCTGTATCTCGGCATCAACGAGCTGACGCAGGGTAGTGATATTCAGCTGATTGAACGGAACAGGATTGCCGTTTATAAGCACGGTCGGCGTTGAAGATATAGCCATTGCACGTCCACGCTGCATATCCTGATCAACACGTTCTTTGGTCTGAATGCCTGCTATATCGGTCTTGAATTTTTCAACATCCATTCCAACGGAACCTGCGTATTCAACCCACATCTGGCGATAATTCTGATTTGATGTCCAAGCTTGCTGATTAGTAAAAAGCTTGTCCTGCATCTGCCAGAACTTACCCTGTAAACCGGCAGCCTCTGTTGCTACAGAAGCCTCATAGGATTTGTCATGCCCCGAGATCCCAAGCGGATAGTGGCGGAATATAAACCGAAAATTCTTGTTGCCGGCATAGGCGCCCTGGAGTTCCTTCATTGCCGGGTGAGCGCTGGCACAAGCTCCGCACTGGTAATCGGCAAACTCCTCAACCGTTACGGCTGCGTCCGGAGCACCGATCATATTAACGCCGAGCGACGCTCCGGGAGGAATGTTTACAGCTGAAGGTTTTGTCTGATTTGCCTGATTAGCAGCGGGCGTGTTCGTCGTAGATGACGAACCATAAAACCATATTCCGCCAATGAGGACCACCAATAACACGATCGCAATGAGAGCGATCGGAGTTCCGCTTTTTGATTTTGTTTCTTTGGCCATTAAATTTGTCCGGATCAATTCCCTTAATAAAGATCAGTGATGAAAAGTTATTTTACGGCTCTCAGCGGCTTTCCGGCAACCTTGCGAGCCGGAAGTTCCTTTAGCGAATTGAGAGTTTGCTGATAAATGCCGTCAGCATCAAGCCCGTATTTTGCGAGCAAAAGCTGTGCGTCGCCGTGTGTTACTATCCTGTCCGGCACACCCATCCTGACCACTCGGACGCTGTCCTGCAGCCCGTTGGCTTCCAACAGTTCCATCACGGCGGAACCGAAACCACCGGCTAGGTAGGCCTCTTCGACCGTAATGATCAGGCGATGCGTTTTTGCGATCTCAACTATCAGTTCCTCATCAAGAGGTTTCACAAAGCGGGCATTGACGACCGTAGGAGCAACGTCGTCCGCTTCAAGGCGGCCTGCTGCTTCGAGCGACGGCTGCACCATGGAACCCAGAGCGATGATGGCTACGTCCTCGCCTTCGCGAAGTATCTCTCCGCGTCCTACCTCGAGCTTTTCAGGGGCGTTGCTGATGTCAACACCAAGGCCATTGCCGCGAGGGTATCGCAAAGCAGCGGGGCCGGGATGTTCGATAGCGGTCAGAAGCATGTCTCGCATCTCGGCCTCGTCCTTTGGTGCCATGAGGATCATGTTCGGATAACCGCGAAGGTATGAGATGTCCAGAAGGCCGTGGTGTGTCGGGCCGTCAGCTCCGACTATACCGGCGCGATCCATTGCGAAGGTCACGTTCAGGTTCTGGAGGCATACATCGTGGATGACCTGATCAAAACCGCGTTGAAGGAACGTCGAATAGATGGCAGCCACAGGTTTTATACCTTCACATGCCATTCCGGCACAGAACGTTACAGCGTGCTGTTCGGCAATACCTACGTCAAATGAACGCTTCGGAAACTTTTCGAGGACCTTGTCAACACCTGTTCCGTCAGGCATTGCGGCGGTGATGGTGACGATCGACTCGTCCTTTGCCATCAGTTCGCACATCGTTTCGCCAAACACCTGTGTGTACGCAGGCGGAGCAACCTTGCTTGATTTATACGGCAAACCCGTGTTGGGATCGAACGGGCCGGTCGCGTGATATGCGTAGTAGTTCTTTTCCGGATTCGGAAAACCTTTGCCCTTGGTGGTCAGAGCGTGGACGATGACAGGTCCGTCATCGATCTTTTTAGCTTCTTCTAACGCACGGACGAGCATCGGAACATTATGGCCGTCAACATAGCCGATGTACTTGAATCCGAGTTCGCTGACCAAGGCTCCGGGAAGAACAGCTGCGGCAATGGCATCTTTAACAGATTTGGCCGCACGGCGAAGCGAACCGCCGATACCGGGAACGCTCTCAAGGGCGTCGCCGATCTCTTCTTTGATGTGATGATAACTCTGAGCTTCTTTAATGCGATTCAGGTAGCGGCTCAGGGCACCGACAGCCGGAGCGATCGACATCTCATTGTCGTTCAGGACGACGATCATCCGGGATTTAAGATGGCCTGCCTGATTTATCGCTTCCATCGCCATACCGCCTGCAAGCGATGAATCGCCTATCAGAGCGACGACGTTGAAATCTTCGCCTTTCTGGTCGCGTGCGACGGCCATGCCCAAAGCAGCAGAAAGCGACGTCGAAGCATGTCCTGCGCCGAACGTGTCGTATTCCGATTCGTCACGGCGTAGAAAGCCCGAAAGGCCGTTGTACTGCTTTATAGTGTGCAGCTCGTCGCGACGGCCTGTCAGTATCTTGTGTGCATAGGCCTGATGGCCTACGTCCCAGACAAGCCTGTCATTTGGCGTGTCAAAAACGTAATGCATGGCAACAGCCAGCTCAACCGCACCAAGGGAAGCACCTGTATGGCCGCCCACACGCGAACAAGTGTCAATTATGAATTGACGCACCTCGTCCGCAACCTCTTGCAGATCCTCAACCTTTAGTTGTCGAAGGTCTGCCGGGGAATTTATCTCAGATAGAAATCTCATGATTTGCCCGCTTAAATAATAAGCGTATAAGTTCTGCATTTTAGCCTTTTAGTATGCCTAAGTTCAATACGCCATGCGGCACACTGATAAATAAATGGTTTTAGGCGATTACATTTCTTTACAACAAATATTCGACTTTCTATAAAAAAACTGCGTCAAAGGTATGTGTGGGCGATATGCCGACAATGTAAAAAGAAGTGAGGTAAACAAATATTATGCTATCAAAAAATAAATTCTTTACTTTTGCGGCAGCCGCTCTCCTGGCAGGCTCGTTCACGGTGGCAGCATCAGCTCAGACAACGACAGATGGTGATACATCTGTGAAAAGAGGCGAAAAAAAGGCCGGACAGGGATTTCATCGCGGCGGCAAAGTCAAACGCGGTAAGTTCGGACACGGATTTCGCGGCGGCAAGGGAATGGGCCATCTCCGAGGTATTGAACTGACGGATGCTCAAAAAGAGCAGATCAACGCCCTTCGCCAGGCTCATGGTCAGGATCAGTCCATTCGTGAAGAAATGAAGACGATAATGCAGGCTCGCCGTGCAGGAACCATTACTGAAGACCAGAAACAGCGTGCTGAGGCAATTCGCGACCAGCAGCGTGTTCAGATGGAAACCTTCAAAGCGCAGGTTGACGCTATTCTGACGCCGGAGCAGAAACAGCAGATCGAAACCCGCAATCAGCAGATGAAGGAACGCATGGAAAAGCGGCAGGAGCTGATGAAACAGCGTCGCGAACAGAGGAAGCAGAGTAAAGAGGTCAATGAAGCAAAGCCGGTAAGCTGATCTTTCAGGTCATCAAAACACTCTTCTTCATATCTGACGGGAACCTCGGTTCCCGTCTTTTTTATTTTTTATAAGCGCCCTCATCTGATATAGTCTTCTTTAAGTTCTTTCTAATTATAAAACGGCAAAGATCTTGCTTGATGCAGATCTATAGGGAATCGTGTGAGAATCACGAACTGTCGCGCAACTGTAAGTAACGATCTTTTTTTCGTCAAACTTATGTCCACTGCGATCTCGCGGGAAGGGCTGACGAAAAATAGTTACAAGTCAGGATACCTGCCAGATTCGAATTGACGATGCTTTCGCGAACTGAAGCTGTTAGTCAGGCACCAGATAAT
>JAHBSH010000075.1 GCA_019639215.1 Acidobacteriota bacterium | reverse complement strand
CATCAACATCGATCTGAAGGCCGAAAGGTGCCAACGCGGAAACTACATTTGCCTTAAGAGCCTGATCGCTTTCAGCATGGAGAGCCAATTCGGCTTCTTCTTTTCGTCGGGCCTCAGCCTCAAGGATTTCCTTCTCGAATTTATCCAACAGCCAGGTAAAGTCGATAACATTTTGACGGAAATTCGAGCCTCCATAATATGAAAGCTGATTTGAAAGCTCGACCACGCGTTCTTCCGGGCGAAGGCGATATTTGATCATGCCGAGCAGGCCTTCGACCGAATTGGTGAACTTGTTGGTCGAGGGCGAAAAATTGCGAAAATGTTCTTCGGCCTGTTCATAATATCGCTTTGCCTCATCGGGCTTTTCGGTCAGGCTGGCTTGTCTGATGAGCGTTCGGCCTACCAGATAATCGGCGGTCTCACGCCACGGAGAGTTATAGTCAATAGCGATCTCGCGGAAAAGGGCCTTTGCCTTTTCAAAATCCATCGAATAAAAGGCGGCCGCAGCCATTTGGTATGAGCGGTCCTTTTGCAGCCATTCAGGCATTTCGGGAGCAGGCGGCTCGGGCGACTGCTTTCCGCTTGCGCAGTTGGTAAAAACAACATCCTGTGCCGCAAGCCAATTTTTTACATTCGCATCTTCTGCCCCGTAAGATCCGACACGAGCGGAAAGCGTCTCGGTTGCCGTTTCAAAAGCGTTGGCGGCACAGTTCGGAAAAAAGTCATAGCCGCCGTACTCACGCTCAACATATATGTCCGGAACCTTTTCTTCTTTGCCGGCAACGTCCTTTCGTCTCTCTACCCAAGCCTTTACGGCCTCATCAACGCTTTTGTCATCAAAACTCTCGTTCCGAAACTCCGCCTTCCATATCTTTATCATTGCCTCCTGTTCGATAGCGTTGAATGACCCACCGTTGATATAACGGTATGCTGCGAAAAGCACCGAGCGGCTGAAAGTAGGTTTGACTATGCCTATTTTTCCGGCGGCAAAATCAGTGTAAGGAAATTCAGGAGCCCGTCTGACATCAAAGACAGGTGAAACATAAGCAGGGCCGCATGGCAGAGCATTGGCAAACAATGCGAAAAGAAGGATAAGACACGAGAAAAGACGTATGGTTTTTTTCATAGGACGAAAGCAAGCTCAGGAAAAGATCCGCTGATAACAGAACGATTCAAATATACCTCAAATGCACAAAGAAACGCTAAGAAAAAACTTTGCGTAACCTAGTGGCTTTGCATCTTGGTGATAAAGTCTCGAATAAAACAGCCACCAAGTCGCAAAGGCACAAAGAAACACTAAGAGATATTTTGCGTAGCTTAGTGTCTTCGCGTCTTAGTGGCAAGATCTCAAATAGAACAGCTACAAAGGAGCAAAGAAGAACCAAAAAGCTCGTATCGTATCGCCAATACTTACCGTGAGCCTAGCGGAAAAGAAAAGAGGCCGCCTTTTAAGGCAGCCCCCTCGGAAAAAGATCTGGCGAAGTCCGCCCTCGCCGTTGTAAATGACGGCAAAGCCATCTTAAACGCTCATTATTTCCTGTTCTTTTGTCTTTGCAAGTTCATCGATCTTTGACACAAAGTTGTTGGTCAGTTTCTGAACTTCATCCAATCCAAAACGCTCATCATCCTCAGATATCTCTTTGTCCTTGAGCATTTTTTTCAAGGTATCGTTGGAGGCATGACGGACATTGCGGATTGCAACGCGATGATCCTCGGCGATCTCATGGACCTGTTTTGCCAGCTGTTTTCTTCTTTCTTCATTCAGCGGCGGGATCGGTAAACGAATGAGCTTGCCATCGTTTGATGGATTAACACCAAGGTTGGCTGCGGTTATCGCTTTTTCAACAGCAGCAAGCTGTGACATATCCCAAGGCTGCACCGTGATAAGCTGCGGTTCGGGAACTGCAACTGACGCCATCTGGTTCAACGGCGTAGGCGTTCCGTAATAATCCACGACTACGGCGTCAAGAAAACCGACCGTTGCCCGGCCCGTCCTGATATTTGTCAACTTTCGCCGAAGATCATCGACAACCAGTTCCATTTTTGGTGAAGTTTCAGATACTACAGTATTTACACTCATTTCCAATAAATCTCCAAGGTGTCGCAGACTAGCCTGCGGTTGTGACCGCTTCATCCATACTCACAAGCGTGCCAACGGTAAGGTCTCCCTGAACAGCTTTGAGAATATTACCTGTTTCGGTCATGTTGAATACCATTATCGGCAGGTCATTCTCCATACAGAGCGATATTGCCGAGGCATCCATTATCTTCAAACGCTTTTCCAATACTTCCTGATAGGAAATGCGGTCGTATTTCACAGCATCCGGATCGATATTGGGATCTGCTGTATATATCCCGTCAACCTTTGTTGCCTTGAATATGACGTCAGTATCGAGTTCACATGCTCTGAGAGCAGCTGCCGAATCGGTCGTGAAATACGGATTGCCGGTGCCAGCCGCGAAAATAACGACCCGCATCTTTTCAAGGTGGCGGATCGCCCTTCGACGTATGAATGGTTCGGCAAGCTGCGGGATGTCTATCGCGGACATTACCCGCGTAAAAACGTCCAGCTTTTCCAGAGAATCCTGCAGAACGACGGCATTCATTACCGTTGCCAGCATTCCTATATAATCTGCCGAGGCTCGATCCATATTTCCGGCTGACTTGGAAACCCCGCGAAATATATTGCCGCCGCCTACAACGATGGCGACCTCGACACCGAGGTCGTGAACGGCCTTAACTTCGCGGGCGACCTCTTCCGCAACCTTTGTATCAATACCGTAACTTTGGCTGCCCATAAGGGCTTCACCTGACAGTTTAAGAAGGATGCGCTTGAATGCTGGTTTCATATTTGGTCAAGGCGGCCAGGCCGTCACAGATGAACTGTTAGCGGCCTGACGATTCGTCCGTTTCTGTTAGCCGACCATTGATGCGACCTCTGCCGCAAAATCATCCGCTTTCTTTTCGATGCCTTCGCCCATTTTATAACGGGTAAAGCGGCGAACGGTGATATTTTCCTTTATCGAGGCTATCTTTTCCGTGACAAGTTCGTTGATCGTCTTTGACGGATCCTTAACAAAAGGCTGGTCAAGAAGAACTACCTCTTCGTAGAACTTGTTCAGGCGGCCTTCGATGATCTTATTCAGAACGTCCTCAGGCTTTCCGGCATTCTTGGGATCGTTCTTAAGCTGATCCATCAAGATCTCACGTTCCTTTTGGATATCTTCAGCCGGAACATCCTCACGGGTGAGATAACGCGGGTCAGCAGCTGCGATGTGCATGGCAACATCCTTTACAAGCTGCTGAAATTCCTCTCCGCGGGAGACGAAGTCGCTCTCGCAATTTATCTCTACCATAACGCCGACCTTACCGCCCATGTGGATGTAAGAACCGACGGCTCCTTCTGCCGTAACGCGGCCTGCTTTTTTACCTGCAGTCGCCATTCCTTTTTTGCGGAGAATTTCGATAGCCGCCGCCTCGTCGCCATTTGCTTCGACGAGGGCATTCTTGCAATCGACCATTCCCGCTCCTGTTTTTTCACGCAGGGATTTTACCGCGCTTGCTGTGATTTCTGCCATAACTTGCTCCAAAAATATTGCTTATATCCTATTGGTCATAAAAAAGCGTAGCTGATTTTACCTGTTAAGGAAAAAAGCCACGCTTCGATAACGAATATGAATTTATCCTAGCTTGCTGTCGCTTCGCTACTTTCTTCCGTGGTGCCGTCCGGTGCGTTTTCGGCCTCGGCGGCTTCTGCATTATTATCCGCTTCTGTATCAGTTTCGAGGGTTTCGACCTCTTCTTCGGCCTCAGCATCATCCTCGCCTTCGTCAGGGTCGGTGATGCCCGCTTTTGCGAGCGTTGCCGAGATGTCTATCTGATCTTCTTTTGCGTCACCAGCATCATCATCTGCTGCTGTCTGGACAGCACCGCCTTCGGTTCCGACCTGACGGCCTTCGAGAATGGCGTCCGCCACTCTGGATGCGAAAAGACGTATGGCACGCAGGGCGTCATCATTGCCCGGAATTACCTGGTCTATGCCTTCGGGTGAACAATTAGTGTCCACAACGGCGACGATCGGTATGCCTAACCGATTTGCTTCCTTGACGGCGATGTCCTCTTTACGGACGTCTATGATAAAGAGCATGTCGGGAATGCCGCCCATGTCCTTGATACCGGCAAGGTTCTTCATAAGGCTTTCGTGTTCACGGTCAAGCTTAAGACGCTCTTTTTTGGTAAGCATCTCAAAGCGGCCGTCCTCACGCATCGCCTCAATGTCCTTGAGCTTTTTGATCGATTTTTGAACTGTTTGGTAGTTGGTCAAAAGACCGCCGAGCCAGCGATTGTTGACATAATATTGTCCGCAGCGTTCAGCTTCTTCCTTTATCGCGTCCTGCGCCTGACGCTTGGTGCCGACAAAAAGAACCTTTTGATTCGGCCTTTCGGTAAGCGATTCCTGCACATAGGCAAGGGCATCACGAAAGAGCTTTTGTGTTTTCTGAAGATCGATGATGTAGATGCCATTACGTTCGCCAAAGATATATTCTTTCATCTTTGGGTTCCAACGGCGAACCTGGTGACCAAAATGAACTCCTGCTTCCAAGAGTTCTTTCATTGTAACTGTAGCCAAAACTTTTATCTCCTTGGTTTATGTACTCGCGGCGGATGGTGTCAACCAATGATCCGTCGCAATGGATTTTGCCATTTGCCCTTGAGCTTTCGTCCTTTTGATAAAACAAAAGACAAAAATCCAAGGACAAATGACGATCTCTTAACGCTTCGAGAACTGGAACCTCTTACGAGCTCCCTTTTGTCCGTACTTCTTGCGTTCCTTTTGACGCGGGTCACGCGTTACAAGACCTGCTTTCTTTAGCGCAGGCCTAAGGTCTGCATTAAATTCCATCAGCGCACGTGTGATGCCGTGACGAACTGCTCCGGCCTGGCCGGCTGTGCCGCCGCCATCGACCGTGACGAGGATGTCGAATTTACCCAGCGTGTCAGTCAGGCTGAGCGGCTGGCGAATGATCATCTGCAAAGCTTCATTGGGGAAATAATCCACAAATTCACGTTTGTTGACCTTGATCGCTCCCGAACCGGGACGCAAATAGACACGTGCTGTTGAAGTCTTTCTTCGGCCTGTGCCGTAGTATTGAATGTCTGCCATACTCTTGTTCAGTCGGCGGTCTGCAGTCGGCGGTCAGCTGTCGAAAATCGAGAGCCTTCGGCCTACTGCCACCTGCCTACAATTCTATTGTCTCCGGTTTTTGAGCGGTGTGACGATGGTCGCCGTCCGCGTAAACCTTTAATTTCTTTGCCATTGCCTTGCCAAGCTTCGTCTTCGGCAGCATTCCCTTTACCGCAAGTTCGATGATGCGTTCAGGATGCTTTTCATACATATCCTTTAGGGATGTTTCACGAAGTCCGCCCGGATAAAGCGTGTGGTGGCGATAGACCTTTTGGTCAACCTTGGAACCCTTAAAGTTCGCATGACGAGCATTTATCACAACAACGTGATCGCCCATATCAAGGAACGGGGTCCAAGCCGGATTGTTCTTGCCGGAAAGAATTCGAGCCACTTCAGTCGCAAGGCGGCCAACAGTTTTATCTTTGGCGTCAACGACAAACCACTTACGATTGTCCGCCAGATCCTTTCCGCTAGGAAAATAAGTACTCATATCTGCCTACACTAATAGGTATTTTCGCAAAAAAGCGAACTGATAGACTATCGAAATTGCTGAAGAAGGTCAAGTTCTGGTAGCAGATTGCGACGATGGCGTAAGCGGCAATGACAAATATGACCAAAAGAAGGGTGCGATCAGATAGGAAAGGTCAGGTCACATTCCAAAAGCGGCGAGTCCGGCAGGAGCAGCCAGATCAGCAAAGCTGAGGCCGCCGGGGGTCATAAAACCTACGTCGCGGGGATCCATAACGGTCACTTCGCGTCCCAGAGCTTCTCTTGATATCTGACGAAGCTTTTCCGGTGCTATCTCGCCAATGGCAAGGACACGTTCGAGCGGCATTTCAGCGGAATTTTGGACGAACCGATCCTGATAGAACATCAAAAGACGATATATTTCATCATCCTGCTCGGCAGGCGAACAGGTGACGGAACGGACGACGTTCGGCTCGGAGCCGCGAAGAACGACAGCGGTAAAGCCTTCGTCGTTTGAGCTTATCAATAACGAATCAGCATAGGACGCTGTCGATATCAGCCAGTTTGATTCGCAGATGGCACGCGGAAGTACAAGACCCGCCTTAATGCCCATTGCCTCAAAAACAAGCTCATACTCCTCGATCACGGATAATTGCACGGCCGTTGCAAAATAACGGGCCTTGCCGCTTTCTGATGTTATCTTTTCGCGTGTTATCCGCAAACGCTCTGCCGGAAGGCCGAATGTCTGCTCGGCTTTCCAGTCCAATATCTCTTCGCTGTCGCCTTTTTGCAGAGCTGTTTCATCAAGCGTGACGATGGCTGAGCGGGCTGAACTGCTTGGGAGGGACACCGACCACGAACGCTGTCCCAGAAGGCCTGCTGCGGTCATCACCTCTTCAACCGATGCCCGAAAACGCTGAGGCGAATGTATGTTGCGATCAGTAAAGCTCGGGGTGATCAAACCGGGAGGCATTTCTATTACCGCACCGTTACGGACACCGAATGTTCCGCGTCCTTCGCGTGAAAGCGATAGGGCGGTGAGGCGGCCTTTTTCAATGCCAAGTGCCGTTTGTGGAAATTTTGGTTGAGTCAGAAAGTCGAGCATTATTAATACCTGAGCCTAAAATGATCAATATTCAGAATATGAACGTCCTTCGCCATCTTGTCCGCCGGCCAGACTTTTTACGTCTTTAAGGCCTTGCTGTCCATCGGGCGACATAGAGTCCTCACCATATACCTCTTCCCATTCGGGCTTTTCGGTAACGGGGTCGATAGGCATATCACGCAGATATTTTGCATCGACAATTTCCTGTAAAGAAGCGGGAAGACGGCCTTTGTCAGCAGAGAACTGGTCAATGGCCCGACGCATCTGCCAAAGATTCTCCTTAAGTACGGTTTCTCGTGCGTGTTGAACGTTTCGCTGATAGGTCGGCAGGGCAATAGACAACAGGATGATCAGAATGAACATCGCTATCAGCAATTCCAATAGAGAAAAGCCCTTGTCCGATCGCTTTACGGCAGGAACGGGCCTGTTCTTTTTTAAAGATGATAATGCTTTCAAAGTGTTCATTATTCTAGGACGCAAAAACCTTCTTTACCATTCGCTGTATTTTTGCCCGTTCATCGCCTCGGCGTCTGATGCAGACCGAACATCAAAGACATTGATGCTATCCCATGATCCGTCGTCACCGGATTGATAAGATGAACGCAAACGCCAATCAGATCTGCCGGTCATCGGGTCAACGGGCATTTCCCGGAGGTAAACCTTTGTGACCTCTTCGGTCGAATTTATCTCTGTCGCCTGACGTGTGCCATCGCGAATGCCGCTGCCGCCCTGAAGGTTCATTCCACGCTGTTTTACGCGGACGCCCTCGACGAGCGTTTCAAGTGAAGGAGGAAAGCGGTCAAGATTCTCTGTGTCAAATATGGTGCAGTCGTCAATGACAACACGGCTGCGCGGATCAGGTGCGACGTTCGCCCCTTGTCCGGGACGTGACGGGTCGCCGGTCGTTATAGCTCCGGGCATACATGCCCCGACCGTATCACGCTTGAATTCGTCAATGGCGTTACGTATCTGGCGAAGCGTTTCACGCAAGCGTATCTCACGCTGCCGCTGTATTGCCCGCTGAGCGATCGGGACAGTGCCGAGCACAAGCACAGAAAGCACCGTCAGCGTAATGATCATCTCAAAGAGCGTGAAGCCCCGCTGACCGGATCTTGATGCTTTTTTTGAGAATGCGTACATCACGTGATCTTAATTGAACCCAAGCCGGATCAATACTGAACGCTAAAACCTTTTCCGTCTGCCGAAAGGATATTCAGAACATCCTTTTCAAATTGGATGACGGGAATGCCGTCTGAGAGTGCCTCAAATTCTATTATTGCAAGTGTTCCTTTACCCGCATCGGCAGTTCCAGCAAGCATTGCCAAAGAAACGAACATCCTTCCGCCATTATTGACGAAGGGGGACGCGACCGACCCGGTCAATGCAGGACCGAACACATCGCCGTGCGAAACGGAACGGACGGCAAGACGCGACTGGTCAAAAGACAGACCGAGAATTGCTGAACTGAACTTCGATGAAGCATCTATCATCACCGGAACTTTTATCCGCTGGCCTGCCTTGAGTTGTGGCATTTCTTCTGAGATCGAAAGCCTGGCGGACGGTGTGTTTACAACCGAAGGCAAAGCAGAGGCTGTGCCGTTCGGCTCTGCTTTCAACGAAGTCTCTGCGATCTGCAAAGTCCGAGCAGATGTGTCTATCGGGCGAAGCCCAAGTGCCTCAGAAAGCTTATTTTGCGGAGACGTGCTCACCGGTTGCTGTGCCGTGACCTGTTCTGCAGGTGTTGTTGCGGCAGGCAGCGGTACAGAAGTTCTGACGTATTCAGGCGTTGCAGGCTGATCGGGAAGCTGTACGTTAGAATCTCTGGGCAGGCGTCTTATCGAAGCCAGATAATCGTCGCGTTCTTCCTGAATGACCATCGCCTCAAGCGAACCGCCGGTCGGTACAGAGACGCTTCCGGTTGGACGTTCTATTTCATCCTCAGGCAGTATCGAGGGTGCCCTGATAACTCGCGGCGTGATGGAGATGACGAAATCGACCTGACGATTGTCACGTGTCGGAGCAGTGAAAAGCCTGCCGAGGATCGGGATCAGGCCGATGAGAGGTAAACCTGTCCTTCCGCGAGCCTCAACTTCTTGTGCGACACTTGCCAATAGCAATGTCTTGTTATTCTGAATTCGAGCAGTTCCCAAAATGCTGCGTTCGATGAATACGGGTGTCAGGGTCGCCGCTCCGGTAACTTCCTTTGATTCAATGGACATCTTTACTTGAACGTCCTGATTTGGGAACACTGTCGGAGTAAATTTCAGCGTCAGGCCGACCTGCTCGTAATTGATAACATCAGAGACGACACCGCCGATAGTGGTGTTTCCGGTCTGATAGCTGGCAGTCCTGACCGGAACCCTTTGTCCGATACGTGCTGTTGACTCTTCAGTATTGAAAGCATGTATCTGTGTTGATGCAAGGAGCTTTGTATTGTTCTTTGACTGCAATGCAGCAAACGTGCTTATCGGAAGTCCAAGGGCTATACTTGCGATATCAATATTTGGAAACCCCATACCGCTTGTTATCGGTTCAGTAGAACCACGTCTGCCGAACGGTAATCCTACACCGCCAAGGTTCAACAAAGTCCCGTTTTCTCCGCCTGTTCCTATCTGATTACCAAACTGAAGCAGATCATTTTTATTTACCTCATATATCGCAACATCCATCACGACCTCTGCCCGGTCTTTGTCCAGAGATTGGATAAGTTTGCCTATCAGCTCAACGTTCTCGGTCGTATCACGCACGGTAATGCTGTTTGTTGCTTTATCTTCTAATACTATCGTCTGTGCACGGCCCTGCTGTGCCGGGATCGCTGTCTGGATAACGGTTTTGATATCTGCGGGGCTGGCATTTGCAAGAAAGAATGTCTTAAGAACCAGCTGTTGTAGTAATGGCCGTCTTTGTGTATCTGCTACAAGTATGGTTCTCGGGCCGACACGCTGAAAGAAAAGGCCTTCCTGAAGGAATATGTAATCTAAAGCCTTTGCTGCGGTCACATTTCGCAATTCGATCTTTACAGTCCGCGCATCTATAGGGCGAGCACCTTGGCCTGCATCGAATAGCACATTCAGATCAAGGTCTTTTGCCAATTCCTTGATAATGAACATCAGATTTACCCCGCTGGGGAAAGGCACATCGCGGAGTTTTTCCAATTTTTGCGGTATCTTAAAGCCATCCGGGGCAGCCTTGTCTCCCGCCGGTATGAAGTTCACATCGCTTGTATCAGTCTCGCCCTTTGCTTCTTTCTGGAGGCGCAGCATTCTGTCCATCTCAGATCTGGCAAGCTGATTTACAGGGTCGTATGCATAAGCCCGGCGAAATGCGATATATGCTCCTTCGTAATCCTTTTCTTCGGCGGCGGCTTTGCCTTTACGTACATACATCTGTGAAGCATTGAAAAGGGCTCGGCGTAGATGAAGCTGGTATTCAGGATTTTTGGGATTATCGTTGACCGCGATCAGGTAAGCTTCCACGGCCTTGTCCCATTCCTCAGCCGCCTCGTGTTTCAAACCGCGTTTGAAGTTCTTTTTACCCTCACCGGCGGCAAGTGCCGATGCAGGTGACAACAACGCTATCATCACGAACAAGCTCAATGAGATACGATAAATGGAGTTTTTCATAAGCATTTCTTTTCGGAGAAGATCTGGCGCGAAAGGTACCGCCTCATTTTACACGAGACTCCGCCCGTAAAGTTCCAAAATTAAGATATAACCGTGCGGAAAGCGGCGGCTAACAGAATTTTCGTCGTAAATCATTCAAAAAGCAAGCGATTTATCCTGATTTAACTCACTTTTTGCCTGAACTGCATATTAGTTTTCCGGGACAGCGGCATTAAGCGTTACCTTATCAAGAGCTTTCCTACTCAGATAAGCAATTACAATGACCGAGAGCACGGTAGCAGCAATGCTGATGACTATGGTTGTGACCTCGGTCGTATTCTTGATATCAAGCACTGACAGTCCTGACCCAACATATACCATGGCAGCAGACCTTGGCAGCATTCCACCGCCGGTTCCAAGTAGAAATGCCCCGATCGGCACCTTTGCAGAAGCTAGAAAGAAATTTGTGAAAGCAAATGGTGTGACCACTGAAACGCGCAGCAGAAAGATTATCAGCGTCGTTTTCCAGAAGTTGTCCTGCAGAAGGGCATTATATATTGCTGATGTTCTTGGATATTTTTCGGCTACTTCGGGCAGGCGTTTGCCGCTGATCCGTGAATTTATCAAAAATGAGATGAATGCCGAACCGACAATGCCCGTCAGCAACACAGGCGCACCAAGCCAAAAGCCAAAAGCCCAACCGCTGACGACGCCTATTACATTGGTGGGAAGCAATGCAAGCCCGCAGAAGAATATGGTTCCCGCAATGAAGAATAGCGTCCCGATCTGCCAGTTTTCCTGGAGCCAATTACCGATAGGCACTATAAAAATGATAAGCGCCGCACTCCCGATCATCGGGAGAAACATCGACACAAGAGCCATCGGGGTAAGATGGCCAAGTTCGCGAATATGTTTTACTATCCGGTCAAACACTAAGAATTAGACTTTATCACGGCCGCGTTGTTTTAGCATTTGGCGGCGAAGGTAATCAAGAGCGGCCTGGCTTGTCCGCCAGCGGACTAGGTAACGGTCACCGGGTACGGTGAGCTTGATCGAGCGGGTTTCATTTGCGTCAGCATAGCCGACAAAAACAGTTCCGACGGGTTTTTCATCAGTGCCGCCATCGGGGCCTGCGATTCCCGTTATTGATATGCCAAAATCAGTTCTTGAACGTTCCCTGATGCCCACAGCCATCTCTTCTGCTGTCTGCGAACTGACGGCTCCGTGGTTTTCGATCGTTTCCGCAGAAACGCCAAGCATCTTCATCTTGGAATCGTTCGAGTAAGTGATGGCACCTTCCATATAGTATTTGGAAGAGCCCGGAACTTCGGTAAATCTTCTGCCTACAAGTCCGCCAGTACAGCTTTCGGCAGTGCTGACGGTCTGGCCCCTTTCGAACAGCATACGACCGACTACCTCTTCCATCGATTCACCTTTGGTGGTAAATACCGCGATACCAAGCGCATCAGCCATTTTAGCCGTCATTTCCTCAAGGATTGCGTTGGCCTCATCGCCATTTTCGGCCTTTAGATAAAGATGAATCTCGACGTGTGTCTTATTGAAGAGAATTGATGTGCGGACATCAGAATATTGTGTGTAAATGGGAGCAACAAGTTCGTCTAATACAGATTCGCCCATGCCTGAAACACCAATGATGCGGCGTTTGACAACGAAATCTTCGGCAAGATCTTTCAACCTCGGTACGACCTGTTCCGTGAACATTGGCTTGAGTTCACGCGGCGGACCGGGAAGCACGATAAGATATTTTCCATCTTCTTCATAAAGAAGGCCGGGAGCGGTGCCGTTATCATTTTTGAGAACGTCGGAGCCGTCGATCACCATTGCCTGACGTCGGTTTGTTTCAGACATTTCGCGCCCCATTTTTTTGAAGCGTTCGCGAATGCCGTCTTCTATGTCCTGGCGGAAAACAAGTTCTTTTCCCAGAGCCTTAGCGGCGATCTGCCTTGTGAGGTCGTCTTCTGTGGGGCCAAGTCCGCCGGTAGTTATTACCACGTCAGATCGCTTCAACGCGTCCTTAATGGTTTCTAAAAGACGGAGCTCGTCATCGCCGACGATGGTTTTGAGCATTACCTCAATACCTATCTCGTTCAATGTTTCTGTCAGCCAAAGGCTGTTGGTATCGGTCTTTTCCGGCGTAAGAAGCTCAGAGCCGACGGCGATGATCTCGGACGTTATCATATTGAAAGTGTAAAAGGCTAAAAGTGAAAACGTGAAAAAGTTAGTTGTCAGCTTTGGAGATGGCGTTCATATGATTTGATATTGAACCGCTGAGGAATTTTACCTTGTTTCTCAGTTGAAGATGCTCTTCTTGGTCAATATAGCCAAGCTCCAGTGCAAGAAAGATCATACTTCTAGACTCACCTGCTGACCCTTTGGCGATGTTGAGAAAATTAAGATATTCCTTTCGGGATCTTCGTTCAAAACCCTCAGCAATATTGTTTGAGATCGAAACGGAAGCGTTCCTGAGTTGTCCTTTCAATCCGAAATCCGTTTTCAAACCTTTTCTCTCAGTTAACAGATAGATTTCCTTTGCAAACTCTATTGCCTTCTGCCAGATAATCAGATCCTCAAAACATTGCACTTTCTTACTCATAAAGGCTGCATATTCTCTCCAATAAAAAAGATATAAACAACTTTTTCACTCTTTCACTTTTCCACTTTTAATCATTGTAAATTTCAACAACCGGCTTTCCGTCAGCGTTGATGTACGCACGGTACATTCCCTCGGAGTTGAACGAAACACCGATGTTGCCGAATTTATCCATGGCTATGACGCCGCCGTCGCCGCCGAGGTTTTGAAGCTTTTGTTTGATGACCAGGTCAGCAGCCTGCTGGATCGGCAATGCGCGATATTCCATCAGGGATGCAATGTCACGGGCGACTGAAAGGCGGATGAAATACTCGCCCCAGCCCGTAGCCGAAACGGCACAGCTGTTATTGTTGGCATAGGTTCCGGCCCCAATTATCGGAGCATCGCCGACCCGGCCAAATTTTTTGTTCGTCATGCCGCCTGTGGATGTTCCTGCTGCCAGATTGCCGTCTTTATCAAGTGCGACCGCTCCGACGGTACCAAAACGGCCTTCAGGTTTCTCCGAATGCGGATCGCGGGTCTGGGAATTACGGATACTTTGGTGGTCAGGAGTTCCTTTTTCACTTTGTCCCTTTTCACCTTCGGCCTCTTTCACTTTTTCATTCTTCTCTTTTTCCTGTTTGAGTATCCGTTGGAGAGCATCCCAACGCGGCTGGGTCCAGAAATATTTCGGATCGACAAGTTCTATCTTTTGCTCTGTGGCAAATTTTTCTGCCCCTTCGCCTATCATCATCACGTGCTCAGATCGTTCCATTATCGCCCGTGCAAGTGTGATCGGATTTTTCACACGATGTACACCCGCGACGGCTCCGGCAGCCTGTGTCTTTCCGTCCATGATCGAAGCGTCCAGTTCATTCTTGCCGTCGTTGGTAAAGACAGCTCCTTTGCCTGCATTAAATAGCGGCGAATCTTCAAGGATCTTTATCGCTATTTCAACAGCGTCAAGACTGGACTTTCCTGCCTGCAAAGCCTTGTAGCCGGCAAGAACTGCTTCCTGCAACTTGTCGCGGTATTCCTTTTCGCGTTCGGGCGAAAGCGAACCTTTCCTGATAACGCCCGCACCGCCGTGAATGATAAAACCAAGTCTCGGATTCTGGGGCCCTTGCAGCTGTTTCATTTCAACGAAACCGCCTTTTTGGGCGAAACCTGTTAAAGGAACTATATAAACTAAAAGGACTAAGAAAACCGCTATTTGTTTCTTCATTCAAGGCTACTCCTAATCAATGGGCTTTTTTTCTTGCTTTATTGAGGGAAATAAACGCTCTGTTTGCTTTTTACTTATTTTCTTGTAGCAATTCTCAAAGGGCTTTCCGTCTTCATCTAATTTACACAAAGCCTCTCTTTCGATCTTGAAAATGCTATCGACATGAGGATCAATACCAGCCAAAATCTCAATAAGTATTTGTGAGGTCTGTGCACTCTCGATATTATAAGTCTCAGAATACCCTAAAGCCGACACTTTAATTGATTTGGTCTGTGGAATCCTACAAGACCCATTTTCATCCGTTATAAATGTACGTTCGATACCATTATCAGTGATGCCTATTTCAATCCCGGGAAACATCGCACCCATTGTGTCAAGCACCCTTACCAAAATGTCGTCTTTTATATTTGTGGTTTTTTCCTCAATCCTGTTTATTATTCTGTTGTCACGAGACTTAAGATGAATTCTATCTTCCCCAACCCATGTCCATTTGCCCTCTGTTCTCTGATCATTATACAAATCCCCATCAATTAGATAGTCGAAGGTGCCATCAGAATTTATTTTATAGACTTCACAATGAAATGGACAAAATTGATATGCTCCGGTAATTTTTGACGGGTTGGGCTGAGAGGACACATATATCGCTCCGCAAAATACCAATAACAAAATAAAACAAGTCTTTTTCATGCTGCTACACTTCAGTATTCAAATAATCCCGTACTTTTTTCATGTCTTCCCAGACCTCACGCTTTTTATGCGGGTCGCGAAGCAGATATGCTGGATGAAACGTTGGCATTACTTTGACGCCGAAATAGTCGTGAAAATTGCCTCGCAGATGCGAGATAGGTGTTTTTATCTGTAAAAGATTGTGAGCGGCGGTCGCCCCAAGTACGACGATCACTTTTGGCTTTATAACGGCAACCTCACGCAAGATGAACGGGCGGCAGGCGGCTGTTTCTTCGGGTTCGGGTTTGCGGTTGCCGGGCGGGCGACAGCG
>JAHBSH010000074.1 GCA_019639215.1 Acidobacteriota bacterium | reverse complement strand
GTGGCGGCGATGCTGAACGTTGGGACGGGCGACCCGCATACTGGCGAGATCGCGAGGGCCGTTGAGGTTGCCGAGCGGTATGACAATGTTTTTGCGAGTGTCGGCGTTCATCCGCATGATGCGAAGCTGTATGACGATAAGGCCGAGGAGCACCTGATCGGGCTTGTGAAAGGATCTGACAAGGTTGTGGCGTGGGGCGAGATTGGGCTTGACTATTATTATGACCACAGCCCGCGTGACATTCAGCAAGAGGTTTTTCGAAGGCAGATCCAAATGGCGAAAGGCCTTGGCCTGCCGATCATCATTCACACCCGCGATGCTGATGACGACACCGTTTCTCTTCTAAAAGAAGAGTATTCCGAGAAAAACGAAATGTCGCCGGGTGTGATGCACTGCTTTGGCGGATCGGCGGAGATGGCGAAAGAGTGTCTCGAACTCGGGTTTTATATTTCGTTTGCCGGAAACGTTACCTTTAAGAAAGCGGAAAATCTGCGCGAGGCGGCTAAGGTCGTTCCGCTTGAAAGGCTGCTTGTCGAAACTGATTGTCCTTACCTTACGCCGGTGCCATTTCGCGGCAAACGCAATGAGCCGTCGTATGTCGTTCACACGGCAAACTTTCTGGCGGAATTTTACGGCATCGAGTTTGAAGAACTAGCAAGGCAGACGACAAAAAATTTCCTCGACCTTTTCAAAATTAAACTTACCGCAGAGGCTCAGAGCCGCTAAGCAAAGCTAAAAGGATTTTTAGCGGCTGAAAAGATATGTATTTTTGAGTGTTCACACTCTGTGTCTTGGCGTCTTTGCGGTAAAATATTCTCTATGGCAAAGGAAAATTCATTCGATATAGTTTCAAAGACAGACTACGCAGAAGTAACGAACGCGATAAACCAGACGACGAAAGAGGTTTCGCAGCGTTTTGATTTCAAAGGCAGCAAGGCAACGGTTGAATTGCAGGACAAGGATCTGCTTCTTTCGGCGGAAGACGATATGAAGCTCCGCAATATGAACGACATCTTGCAGGGCAAGCTGGTAAAACGCGGCGTTTCGGTAAAGGCTCTCGATTATCAAAAGATCGAACCTGCCTCAGGCGGGACCGTCCGCCAAACTGTCAAGGTCCAACAGGGCATTCCCATCGATAAAGCAAAAGAGATCGTCAAATTTATCAAGGACGGCAAATACAAAGTTCAGGCATCAATTCAGGGCGAGACCGTTCGCGTTTCCGGCAAAGACCGCGACACGCTCCAGGAGGTGATCTCCGCGCTAAAGGCAAAAGACTTTGGCATTGATATGCAGTTTGATAATTACAGGAGTAATTGACCACCCGATCTTATAAAATGCAGACATTTGCCACAGCAAAACGAGAATTATTGCCGAGCACGGCCGCAAAGCGCATATTTGATCTGATAAAGCCGGAGATGGCGTTGATCGAATCTGAATTTGAGCGCCAAGCGCGATCAAATATCCAGGTCATCAATTATCTGGGCGATTATTTGCGTTCGTCGGGCGGCAAACGCGTGCGGCCTGCTCTGCTTGTTCTGGCAAATTATGCGGTTGGCGGGCGCGGCAGTGCAGAGAATGTGATAAGGCTCGGCACGGTAATGGAAATGCTTCATACGGCGACGCTGGTTCATGATGACATCATTGACAATGCCGATACGCGCCGAAGCAAACCATCCGTAAACGCACGATTCGGTAATCAGACGGCGGTACTGATGGGCGACTGGCTGTATATGTCGGCGTTCGAAACGTCGCTGCGCGAACGTTCGCTTGAAATTCTCGATATCCTTACGCGTTTGACGCGGAAGATGACCGAAGGCGAGCTGATACAGCTGACGATGATCGGCAATATCGAGATCACCGAAGAAGAACATTTCGATATCCTGCGGCGAAAGACCGCATATCTTTTTTCTGCCTGTGCGGAGATCGGAGCTATCCTTGGTGCATCTTCGCCCGACGCTCAGACATCGCTGCGAGAATATGGCCTGAATCTGGGCATTGCCTTCCAGCTGACGGACGATCTGCTTGACCTGACATCTACCGACGATGCACTCGGGAAAGCCGCCGGAGCCGATCTTTTGGAAGGGAAACTGACACTGCCGCTGATCAAACTCGTAAGGGAAGAACCGCATTTTTCAAGGCTTTTAGAGAAAATAATGCTGGACGGCGAATATCCCGAAGGCTCCCGCAAAGAGATCGATCAGCGTTTGAAGGCAAACGGAATATTTGATGAGATCAGGGAAACTGCAGTCGGTTTTGCCGATGCCGCAAGAAAAAACCTTGAAATTTTGCCAAAATCAGAGTATTGTCAGGCTTTGGCCGATATTTTGGACTATGTCGTCGGCCGCAACAAATGATTCAGGGTCCGGTGCCGCTATCTGAACGGCTCCGCTTTCCGCAAAAGGACTTACAGAATTTTTTCCAACAACAGACCAAAGGGAATTTAGGATGGTTGACGAAAACCTCATTGGAACGCTCGAACAAACTCTGAGGCAGACACGCAATGCCCAAAACCGTCTCATAGCGCGGCTCCGCGATGTGGACAGTAAGGCAGAGCAGCTCCGCGAAGAAGGTGAACAGCTGCGCGAAGAGATAACCGCGCTTGAGAACAGCGCTCAGCAGACAGAGCTTGCCATTGACAGCCTTCTTGTAAGCCTTAGGTCAAGCCGAAGGCCGAGCACTTCGCTTCCAAAGATGAGGTTTGAGGACGAGAGCGAAAAGAGGGACGACCCTTATCGGCCTGTGACACCGATGCTTAAAGATCCTGTAACGGATGACGAGTCACAAAAAGCTCGCAATACGGCCTCTATATCATATATAAATCAGACAAGAGGTGTTCCTCTCAGGGTCTCTAATACGGAAGCCCTCACGAACCGCTTCTCTGACCGCACGATAACACAGGCTTGTACACTTTTGCTCCGCGAGGCCGGCAGGCCGCTGCATGTCAACGAACTGTATAATCTTTTGGTTGCGGGTGGAATGACATTTAAGGGAAATAACCCGACCATTTCAATAGCCGTGTCGTTGAACCGCAATCGTCGGTTCCGCAAGGTAGAACCGGGGACATTCGACCTCGTTATGCGCGAAGCAATTCAGGCTGCGTCTTAAGCTGAGATCGACCGTGCGCATAAAGATCTTTAGGATCAGTTCAACCTTGAACAGCGGCTTTTGACTGACTGGAAAACTGTATAGGAAAACTTGAGTTTATAGAACATCGATACTCTCCGGATGGAGAGGTCGCGCCTTTTATCCGATGAAATATCTTAGATCGTTGCCCATATTCCTCGTTCTCACGCTTTGTATTGTAAATGCTGACGCACAAAAGGTACGTCTTCGTTCAAATATCGTTCCCCAATGCGGATCGTCATCCGAACTGAAATTCGCAGACATATATGCCGAAGGCAACACCGCTGTGATGGGCAGTTACAATTGCCGCGGTGCGTTTATTTTTGACATCACCAATCCTGACCAGCCTGTGCTGGCATCATGGTACAACCCAGCGCCGAATCAACAGTTTCTAGAAGCTATCATCGTTAATGGCAAGGGTTATTTCGGCAGCGGCACCACCGGCGGCGACGGCGTTCATATCGTTGATCTGTCAAACCCCTACGCGCCTGTGTTTTTGGGTAAGGTGACTCCTTCGATAGGCAACGGCCACACCTATATACACGAGATGATGATCCACGAGCAGAGCGGAGCGACCTATCTGATCGCAAATTCGAATTCGCTTTCAAACAAGATCATAAAGATCATCAATGTTTCCGATCCTGCAAATCCTGTTTTCATCCGTGATATGAACCCGACCGAGGTGCAATGGGTACATGCAATGCACATACGCGGAAACAGAATGTTCACGTCAGGTTGGGGAAATTCCGGAAATCGGGCAAAGACCGAGATTTGGGATATTTCTAACCTGGCAACAACGGCCCCGACTCTGCTCGGCGTCGTAAGCGATACTGCCGGCTCGATAGCATATGCTAACAGTATGCACAGCAGCTGGACGAGCGAGGACGGAAATTATCTTTACAGTGCACGTGAGACAACCGCAAGCAATACAGCGAATGCCGGTGACATACGCGTTTACAATATCACCGATCCGTCAGCACCGTTGTTGGTCAATCGGATCACGATGACCGACCTCGGGCTGAACGCAGTAACGCCGCACAATCCTGTTGTCAAAGGCAACAAACTGTATGTTTCGTGGTACCAGGCGGGTTTGCAGGTCTTTGATATCACTGACCCGACTACGCCGAAACGCATCGGGCAATACGATACCTACACGCCAGCGTTCGCCCCTGATGCATCTGCAAAAGAACTTCGGGCATCAGCCTCATCATCGCCCTGGGACATAATGTGCGGCAGCGATTCGTTCGGAAATGACCTACCGACGACGTATTCAGGAGCCTGGGCAGTTTATCCGTTTGTCGGTGATGATCGCGTTCTCGTCGGCGACCTTGCGACAGGCTTGTACATTCTCGATGCAACGGGTCTTGATCGCCCGGCAAAGAACGTTGTTTCTGATTTTGACGGCGATGTCCGCACCGACGTATCTGTCTACAGCCCTCCAACCGGTACATGGCACGTCAGGAACAGTTCGACCGGTGTTCAGTCGGTGGTTCGCTTTGGGTTGCCGGAGGATATCAAGGTTACAGGAGATTACGATGGTGATGGCAAGTCTGACATTGCCGTATGGAGGCCGTCGACAGGTGTGTGGCATATCAACGGTTCGACCTCAGGGTATACGGGTGCTCACTTTGGTATGAACGGAGATGTGCCTGTTCCGGGGGATTTCGATGCTGACGGTAAAACAGATCTGGCTATATGGCGCCCTTCGACAGGTATCTGGTACATAAACCAGACCAGTATGGGAGTCCGCATATTTCGATGGGGAATGCAGGGCGATATTCCGATCGTTGGGGACTACGACGGGGACGGCAAGGCCGATATAGCCGTTTGGAGGCCTGGCAGCGGGGTATGGTACATCCTTCAAAGTTCGTCGTCGCTGCCGATGTATATGACCTTTGGAATGCAGGGTGATAAACCGGTCGTTGCAGATATGAATGGTGACGGGTTCACTGACTTTACTATCTATCGTCCATCGACGGGAGTATGGTACATGCTCTCGAATCGTGATTTTGCGTTTTCGGCTTTCCATTTCGGTGTATCTGAGGATATACCCGTCGCTGCCGATTATGATGGCGATGGAAAGGCTGATATTGCCGTATTTCGTCCGAGCGGCGGCATCTGGTACAGGATCAATAGCTCAGATGGAAGCGTAACAATAGACCTTCTTGGAACCCAGGACGATGTGCCGTCCCCTTCGGCTTTGATGCCGTAACATTGGGGTTAAATTTAAGCTGATCGGCTCAAAGTCGCTGTGACAGTTTGACTTTGGGCCTTTTGTTTCTATTATGACTGTATGAAATTACTGCTAAGGATCGAGGGCGGCGCACTTTCGGGCCGGAGTTTTGAATTAGAATCAGGTTTTTTGACCGTTGGTCGGGGCGAAAATTGCAGTGTCCGCTTTGACCCGGTTTCGGAGCGCATAGCGTCAAAGCAGCACGCGTTCATAGAAGCAAAACCTGACGGTTTTTATATCACAGACAATAACAGCACCAACGGAACCATAGTAAATGGTTCTCGCGTTCAGACCGCAAAGCTGAATAATGGTGACAGCGTGCAGTTCGGACGTAACGGGGTGATCTCACGTATTGAGATAACCTCAGCCGGAGCATTTGATGATGTAAGCACGCCGACCGCGTTCCGCGAACATCAGATAAAAGAGTTTGAAACCCTAGCCGAACATATTCCGGAAAATCTCCACAATTCTGTTGCTAACATAGGGCTTGGCCACATACAGCTAAAGCCAGAATCGGCTTCATCGACCGGTAAATACATCGGCATCGCCATAACCATTTTCGGTATCGTGTTCCTGTCGCTTATCGTTATCGGCATTATGCTAATGAGCGTAGGGCCGATACCGGCTGTGATCGCGGCTGTGGTCGCTTTTACTCCCGCGATGTTCTATCTTCTGCCGCTGATATGGCTGGATCGTTACGATCCGGAACCTCTTTGGCTTTTGGCGTTGGCTTTTGCCTGGGGAGCACTGGTCGCGGTAATTGTCTCGTTCATAATAAACACCGGCGTAGGCATAGGTGTTGCGGTCGGCATTGGCGGTCAGGAAGGAATGATAATCGGCAACGTCGTTGGCGCGGTGATCTCGGCTCCGATAGTCGAGGAAGCCTCAAAGGGTGTTGGCCTTCTTATTCTATTGATCTTCTTTAGGCGTTATTTTGATGATGTTCTGGATGGCATTGTCTTTGCCGGTGTCATCGCACTTGGTTTTGCGACGGTCGAGAACGTTCTATATTACGGCAGAGCTATTGGTTCCGCAGGTATTGGCGGATTGATCCTGCTTTTCTTTCTTCGCGGGGTACTTTCACCGTTTGCCCACGTCAGTTTTACGGCTGCAATAGGCATCGGATGCGGCATTGCCAGAGAATCGCACAATATGTTTATCCGCATTGCGGCACCAATGGTCGGATATTTCATTGCCGTAGCGCTTCATGCGTTATGGAACGGCATGGCTGTTCTCGGTGGTTTTGAAGGATTTCTACTTGGCTATCTGATACTGGAAATACCATTCTTTCTTATTTTTATAGGATTTTCGCTTTACATCATGTGGCGTCAGGGCAAGATACTGAAAGAGATGCTGGCAATAGACGTCGCACGTGGGCTGATACCGCAGGAACATCTGGATACCGCAACATCTGCGTTCAAGAGCACCGGCTGGCTTCTCGGCGGTCTTTTCGGCGGAAAGCTTCGCTCGCGCAGCAGATACCTTCGTGCTATCGGCAGCCTCGGCCTGAGCTATTGGCACATCCAACGCGCGACAGCGGCACAAGGCCAGACCGCAAGCTTTCAGCAAAATCCGGTACTCCGCGAAGAGGTACTGAAATGGCGTGATAAAGTTTAGTCCGAAGTCTTGAGTCTTGAGTCTAAAGTCTGGAGCGGCATGTCAGAACCGGCTGGGTAAGCGGGCGGCCATTTCCTAAAGGACGGGGCCGGATGCCTACATTTTAGGTCTAGAGCCTGTTTTTTTTTGCGACAAGTCGTAGAAACAAGGCGGAAACACGACCGGTAGGGAGTGTGAGTTCGGAGATAGTCCGAAAACTTTACACATCAATGATATGCTTGCTATACTCTCTTATTCCTGGGTCGTTAGCTCAGTTGGTAGAGCAACGGACTCTTAATCCGTGGGTCGCTGGTTCGAGCCCAGCACGACCCACCAGGAAATTATAAAAAGCTGTCTGTGGAAATTATCCATGGAGAGCTTTTTTTATTTGATATAAGATGACTATGAAACGAGTTAGACAAAATCGCTTATAATGGGGAATATTAAGCGAGTCATACTTTTCTTACCTGGGTACGATCATATTTTGAGAGATATTATGAAAACACTGCTTTTTTTATTACTGCTGTCGGTATCCGCAATTTTTATCGGCTGTTCGACCGGTACCAATGATAAACGTGTTTCTGAGGATGTTCAGCCGGTCGCGTCGTCGAAACAGGCAGTTTCGGACGCGGACGCCAATAAAGATCTCATTGGAGATTCCAAAGGCGTTATCGTACTCAGTGATAAATACTCTAAAGACGACTTTATTCGTATATATAATGAGGATGGAAGCCTTTGGCATGAGTTTACTTACTATTACGATGACAGCGACGGCAAATTTGAGTACGAAAAAGAAGACTTTGCACCGTTTTCCTTTCATCCAGACTATTTTGGCCTTGCGCTCAAATGTGTCGGCGAGGATGCGGAACGCTACGAGGTTGTGGTCAATGAAGATACGGGCCTTAGAAAATTTCTCAAAAAAAATGACCCGACAATAAAACTTGAGAGTTGGGAAAAACATCTTCTCGAACTTTTTGCTGTTGATTTTAACAAACAGGAAAATCCGGCTCGCGAAGAACCCGACGGACGGATCATTGACCTCAACTTTCCGAAAGATGTAACTTTTCACCCGGTAGAAATAAAAGGAGACTGGATGAAGGTCCGGTTTGTCGATCTGGAGAAAAAGCACATGAAGTTTGCCTGGATAAAGTGGAATGAGAACGGCAAATTTCTCCTTGAGGTATTCTATATGGCCTGATGCATGGAAATGAGAAGGAAAAAGGGCGGCTGTTCAAGATGCTGTTGTCATTGTTCCAAACGTCAGAGCATGTGAAATATGCCGCGTGTTCCACACGCCCCCGATTTTTCCTCATGCCAACCCCACGTTCCGCTTCGCTTCACATGGGGCTAACGATATTTCATCGGCTCCGCCGATGTTGAGACGAAAACGGCGGGTTTTGGCCTTCGGCAGAGAGGAATGATCTTTTTTCAGACCGTACGGTAAGGCACAGCCTTACCGCTCTGCGATGCGGCAAAGCCGAAGGAATAGGAGGCCTGAGTCTGGAGTCCAAAGGCGGAAACACGAGCAGTAGCGAGTGTGTTCTTTCTGTCCAGCATAGCGGCTTGCAAGCTTCTCGATTACCCTCCCTACCGGGTCGGGTTTCCGCCTAAAGAGTGAATATTTCCTGTACGCCCTTGCTGACCCGTGGGCTTCCTTAACTGACAGCGAAGACCAAAGACCAAAGACCAAAGACCAAGGACCAAAGACCAAAGACCAAAGACCAAAGACCAAAGACCAAAGACCAAAGAGACACCCTCCCTACCGGTCGGGTTTCTGCCTTTGGCCGACATTTAGAAATGCCTGTTAAGATCCTTCGCAAAAAAAGCGTTCTTACTTCGTTCAATATTTGCTGAAAATCCCTTAGAATGAATAATAAGGGCTGAGGCGAAAAGGCCGAGATCCCCCGAAAGGCCCTAATTGCGCGAGAGATTTCCGGTTCTGAATGAAAGAATGTCCGAAATGTGAGCAGTGTTATCCTGACGAGGTGTCGGTGTGTCCGCAGGACGAAACGCCGACGAAATTCGTCATGCCCGGCACACAGCTTCTTGCCGACCGCTACCTTTTGACGAAGCGGCTTGGCAAAGGAGCGATGGGACAGGTCTATCTTGCCAACGACAACAAATTCTCGCTTCGCCGCGTTGCCGTGAAAACGGTCCGTCAGGATATTCTGAACAGCGACGACCTGCACGAAGGCGAAGCCATCGCCCGATTTGAACGCGAAGCTCAGGCAGCCGCGTCCATCCAGCATCCGAATACCGTCAGCGTAACTGATTTTGGCGAATCCGCCGACGGCGTTTTCTATCTGGTGATGGAATACGTCGAGGGCGAAACGCTTCATCGCCTGCTCCGCCGCGAAGGAACGCTTTCCGTAAAACGAACCGTCCGCCTGCTGCGGCAGATAGCCGACGGCGTCGAAGCTGCACACGAGATCGGCATTCTGCACCGCGACCTTAAGCCTGCAAATATCTTCATAATGCAGAAAGGGAAAGGCGACGGTTTTATCAAGGTCGGCGATTTCGGCCTTGCAAAGATCGTTAGCCAGACGGTTACGGACATCAGCTCCAGTGCCACGCCGTCGTCACGCGGCATCATCGGCACGCCCGAATTCATGGCCCCCGAACAGATGCAGCCTGAGGTCGGTGTTGACGTTCGCGCCGACATCTATGCGCTCAGTACAATTGCTTATCTGATGCTTGGCGGAAAAACCCCGTTTTCGGGCGACATGATGCAGCTGGTGATGCAGAAGATAATGCACAAGGCTCCGCCGCTTTCCACGCTGCGTTCGGATCTGCCCGCATCGGTCGAAAATGTGATAATGCGTTCGCTTGCGATAGAGGCATCCGAACGCCACGCAACCGTTGGCGAATGGATAGAAGAACTCGAAGAGAGCGTTCAGGACATAGGCGAAGGCGGAAAGCTAGGCGGTTCACGGCTTGTCATCATGGCACCTGCCGGAGCCGAGGTCTATGTCGATGATGAAAGAAAGGGAAGTATTGGACGTTCCGGCCGCGTTGTCCTGAGCGGTATTCCGCCGGGACGCCACATTCTGCGAATATCGAACATCGGTGACCGCGACGACGAACGCGTTATCGAGGTTCGCGAAGAAGCCGAGGAACAGGTCATACAGGCTCTTCTGCGGAGTCAACGAGCAGGCGGCGGAAGCCAGCCTTCGCCATCGCAGGGAGCCAGCAGCGATGGTATGCGCTCTAGCCTGATGCCCGGCATTGTTGCCTGTTCGCAATGCGGATCGCGTTTTGCCGAGGGCGTAAAATTTTGCGGTCGCTGCGGCAACCGCTCTTTCGTTCTGGTCAGCTCCGGCGATGATCCGAACAGTTTCCCTTGTCCGCGCTGTTCATCGCTGCTGGTTGGCGGATCACGTTTTTGCGGACGCTGCGGCCTGAGCATGAATCAGCCGATAGGTACCGCATTTAGTACAAATCCAACCACGCTTCGGCCTCAATACCCGCAGCAGGCAGAGCGGGTCTGTCAGAAATGCAATGCCTCATTTCCCCCAAACATAAAATTTTGCGGCCGCTGCGGTTCTTCGATGCCGTGAACCGGATAGATATTTGCAGCCCGTAAACCCTGTATTTATGCGGTTTTCGCAGGATACGACATTCAATATCGTTTTTTGGACAAATCGTTTATAATAAGCCGAGAACATTCTGTTCGACCACGTCGTTTTTAGATAAAGATCAAATGAAGACCTGTCCAGCTTGCCAGCGAACCTATGCCGATGATGCTCTGAATTTTTGTTTGGAGGACGGTTCCGTTCTCACACTTGTTACGGGTGAACCGCCGCCGACCGTTGTCATGCAGGCGCCACCTTCGACCACGCCGTTTCAGACGCCATCAACATCGAACACGACACAGAGCAGTTGGGATGCAAATCCTGAATATTCGCTTCAGCCGAAAAAATCCTCACGCGGATGGCTTTGGGCTGGCGGGCTGGTTGGTATCGGCCTGCTTCTTTGCGGCGGAGGACTAGTCGGTTTCATAGCTCTTGCGATGATGCAGGATCAGGGCAAAAACGATCCTGACATCAATATCAACAACAACCGCAGACAGGGAGACAACAGGAACGACCGGGGCAATACCGCCACGACCAACACATCAGAAGCACGTTACGAAAAGATCGAGCTTTCCGGTTGGGTTGATCCTGCCGGTACCTATGGAAAGACCGAATTTTCCGGCGGCGAATTCTTTATGACCTCGCAGCGTGCTGATTATAATTTTGTACTTGTCGCCAAACCGCAGTATTCGACCGAGAACAGCAGGACCAACCTTACGGTAAGTAATCCGGACGACGGAAGCACAAATCTCGGGTTCGGATTGGTATTTCACAGCAATCCGCAGCCTTTACAGCAGGGCTATGCATTTTTGATAGATTCAAAACGCCGTCGCTATCGTGTCGTTCGTCATGAAAAATTAAAGGAACAAATTGTAGCCAACTGGAAGGTTTCCAACGCCATCAAGACCGGTTCTGCGGCCAATACGCTTTCAGTTACGCATAAGGGCAACATGATAGACCTAATGATAAACGGCGAGCTGGTTACGTCCATTCCTAACACTTACGGATACAAGAACGGCGTCGCAGGTCTGTATTCAGGCGGCGGAGTTAGAGCAGGTTTTAAGGATTTTGAGATCGGCCAACAATAACATTTGAGGACATTTTATTTAACATGAAACGTTGCCCGCGATGTGGCCAGACCTATACGGATGGCGATATAAATTTTTGCCTCAATGACGGCGAACTTCTTTCTCGCCTGACGGACGCTCCGGGACAAATATCGGACGACCCGCCGCCGACCATAATGATGGATCGAACGCGTGTGACCGACCAAACGCGCTGGCAGGCTCCGTCTTCGCCGCCTGCTCCTTATCAGAGTCCTTCACCATTTCACACCGGAGTTCAGCAGAACAGCATGCTCCCCTATGCCGCAAGCCCAGATAAAACGCTTGCCGTAGTATCGCTCGGACTGGGAGTCGCAAGCCTGACGATCGGATGGTGCTGTTATTTGGGGTTATTTTTAGGGCCTGCCGCAGCCATAACGGGATTGATCGCCATGTCGCAGATCAAGAAGAATCCAGAGAAATATGACGGGCGCGGATTTGCCCTTGCCGGCGTCATAACCGGAGTCTTGGCACTCGTCGGATATGTGGCCTTTTTTGTGATCTACTTCTTGCTGCTCATGGCGAGCAGTTAGCAGATCTCATATTTGGACGCCTTTTTATTGGCGTGGCCGCTGTGATATATCTATAATCAACTAGATGCGCGTAACTTTGAATGTAATTGCCGGACCGCAGACCGGAAGAAAGTTCACATTTGACCAACATGATACATTCATGATCGGTCGAAGCGAGGACGCGCAATTCTGTCTTCCGCATGACCGCTTTTTTTCACGCCATCATTGCCTGCTGGAAATTGCTCCGCCGCAGTGTTTTTTGCGTGATCTCGGTTCGACCAACGGCACATTCGTCAACGGCATCAGGGTAGAGACAGCTCACCTTAAACACGGCGACCGGATACAGGGCGGCGAGACCGTTCTTGAGGTCGAGGTTGCGGCCGATAGTCATGAAATGGTCGCTCCGGGTATTCCTTCGGCAGAACAGACAGAGCCTTCACTTGTTACCGTAGCGTGTCTTAATTGCGGTGTTCCGGCAAAAGCTGAAGCTTCACGGCCTGACGCAAAGCTATCCTACGTTTGCGATGCCTGCCGCGAAAAGCTGAGAAAGAATCCGCAGCCGATACCAAATTATCAGATGATCCGCGTATTGGGTCAGGGCGGAATGGGAAGCGTTATGCTTGCCCGTTCAACCAAGGACGGAAGGGCTGTCGCCATCAAGACTTTATTGCCTGAGGTCGCTGTCAGCGAACAGTCACTAAAACGATTTATGAGGGAGATAGAGGTTGCCGCCTCGCTCCAGCATCCGAACATCGTCAGCTATATAGAACACGGAACACATAACGGCATCGTTTATTTGGTTTCAGAATATGTAAGCGGAATGGATGCTTCGCGGCTTGCAAAAAAACGCGGCGGAAAGCTGAACCACAAAGAAGTTGTAAAGATAATAGAGCAAACGCTGTCCGCCTTGGATTTCGCCCACGGCAAGGGATTTGTTCACCGCGATATTAAAGAGCAGAACATATTGGTTGACGGGACGTTCCCGAAATATGTTTCAAAACTGACCGATTTTGGCCTGTCCAAAAGCTATAAACAGACGGGAATGAGCGGTGTCACGATGGTCGGCGACGTTGCCGGAACCATCGCTTACATGCCGCCGGAACAGGTTCGTGATTTCAAAGAGGTCAGGCCGCCGTCTGACATCTATGCCATCGGCATGACAGCGTACAGCCTTTTGACAGGAGCACACGCCCTGGACATCAGCCCAAAAGCCGGCATTTCAGAAACGGTCAAAGCGATATTTGAAAAGCCTATCGTTCCTATTTCTCAACGTGTGCCGGAAGTGCCGCTAAAGATCGCCGCCGTTTTTGAAACGGCCCTAGCAAAACAAGTCGATCTTCGCTGGCGTTCGGCGGGTGAGATGAGAGAAGCATTGCTGAGGGCAGCATCGGAATTTTCCTGATAAAAAGGCGGCACAAACCGCCTTTTTTATTTCGGACACTAGAGCGTCTTTGTTACCTTTGCCAGTGATCTGGGAGCATCTGCGTCAATTCCTTTTGCCGCTGACAGATACGCCGCAAACAGCTGCGCCGGAATGATGAACGGTATTGGCGAAAGCATCTCGTCATCAATGCCATCGACAAACAGAGAACGCGACGAGAGCTTAGCTATTTCAGGGTCGTTTGTGATCGAAAGGCAATCGGCGTGGAGTTCGCGAAGCCTGTTCAAAAGATCTATGCTGCTGTCACGCGTGACGCCTGCGGGTCCGAAAAGAATGACGGGAAAGCGGCGTTCGACGATCGCCAGCGGCCCGTGGAAAAAATCCGCCGAAGAGAAACGCTCAGCAACGACATAGCACGTTTCCATCAGCTTTAGCGCCAATTCGTAAGAATTGCCGTAATTGTAACCTCGCCCTACCACAACGCAATTTTCCATAAAGGAATATCGCTGCACCATTTCCTCGACCTGAGGTTGAAGCTCTAATGCCTTGGCCGCGAGTTCCGGTATCCTTCTTACCTCGATGCGGCGGTCGCCAATAGCAGCAGCAAGAAGGTAAAAATGCAGCATCTGGCCTGTATATGTTTTGGTCGCGGCGACCGAGCGTTCACGCCCGGCGTGGATAAGCAGAGTTTCGTCAACGATGCCTGCCATGGTCGAGGCGGCTTCGTTCGTAATGCCGAGCGTCATCGCTCCGGCGGCTTTTGCCCGCTCGAGCACGTGGTTTATGTCCGTTCCTTCGCCGGACTGTGAAACGCCGATGACAAGCGCCCTTTTGAGACGCAGATTGGCATCATAAAGGGTGAAAACCGACGGTGCACAAAGCGATACCGGGATGCCGGTGGTCACTTCCAGTAAATAACGGCCAAAAAGGGACGCGTTATCCGAACTTCCGCGAGCAACAAGCACGATAAGGTCGATATCGGCCTGTCTGATCGCGTCGCCAATGCGGGTTACTTTTTCTTGTTCTTCGTTGATGGTTGTTTCGAGAACCGCGGGCTGTTCCGCGATCTCTTGAAGCATTAATGACATAATAAAATCTATGGTTCACGACGCCTGGATCGTGGTAGGATCATCACCGTCCGATTCGTCCGGTGTATCGTTATTATTAGCGGATGCATCCGCATCGACGGAATTGATCACGCCTCCTATCAGAATACCAATCGCGGTCAGATATAGCCAAAGCATTAGGACGATGACCGCACCCAATGACCCGTATGTCCTGTTATAGGTATTGAAATATTCAAGGTACATACGAAATCCGCTGGAAAGCACTAGCCAAAGAATGATGGCAACGACCGAACCGCGTGTGATCCAATACCATCTGAATGAGGGAAAGTTTGGGATCAGATTATAAATGACCTCACACGCAAAGAGCATCATCAGTATGATCGATAGCCATTGGATGCCGACCAAAATGACGGGAGACGCGACAGGGAAGCCCAAACCGTGAAGCCCTGCCTGTATAAGCTGCCAGCCGAAGAAGATGATCGCCAGCAATGCCGTAGCGATGACTATAAAAAGGAGAGTGACGACAAGCGACTCAAGTTTTGTCCGCCAATATGGTCGCGTTTCTTTGAGGCCATAGATCGCATTCAGTGCGTTGCGAAGGCTGTCTATGCCGACCGACGCCGACCATAGGGTTATCGAAAGCCCGATCGTCAGCTTGCTCGTTGAACTGCTGTCAACTATTTCATCCACAGTCCGCCGGACTAGTGTGTACGCGCTGCCCGGCATGATCTTAAAAAGATAATCGAAGAGCTCGTTTCTCAGACCCTCGCTCGATTCGAGCACGATACCAAACAGGCTTATCAAAAAGAAGAGAAGAGGGAAGATGGAGAACGAAAAATAAAAGGCTACTTGTGCGCCGCGATCAAAAACCTCTGCATCGAAGGTCTTAAAGTAAATTCTAAGCAGATAGTTTTTAAGTTGGACGGGTGCCATCTTTACTATTATCAATATTAAACGGGATTAAACTAATGTGTCGCTTGAGTTGAACTTAAGTGTTTACATTAACTTATCTATTGTAAATTCTTGGAATTCTTGAAGTGGTACCGCAGGTAATTTCATATGATATCGTATTACACAGGGCTGCAAGGTCATGAGCGGCAATGCTTTTACCTTCAAGTGATCCTATAAGTACCACATTAGTACCAATAACTGCTTCATGAATGTCTGTAACATCCACAATTGTCCAGTCCATTGAGATACGCCCGACTATCGGAGCCGGTCGTCCGCAGATAAGGACCTCTCCCTTATTAGAAAGGCAT
This sequence comes from Acidobacteriota bacterium, assembly GCA_019639215.1. GTDB lineage: Bacteria > Acidobacteriota > Blastocatellia > Pyrinomonadales > Pyrinomonadaceae > OLB17. Next base: position 51 of record JAHBSH010000074.1, on the reverse strand, counting down.
CTCGGATATCCATCATTATAACCTACCGGCAAGGTTGCTATGCGGGAAGCC
>JAHBSH010000073.1 GCA_019639215.1 Acidobacteriota bacterium | reverse complement strand
CCTGCATTCTTTTCCAGCGGGTCAGCACGTCCATTATCGTGTGCTGCAAGGCATGGCCCATGTGCAGCGAACCTGTCACATTAGGCGGCGGTATGACGATAGAATACTTCTTTGCGTCCGGATCTTTATTGATCTCCGGAGCAAAAAAACCGCTGCTTTCCCAGCGTTGGTAATGACTTTCTTCGGCAACTTTTGGTTCGTAAGCTTTTGGGATCTCCATAACTGTAAAAACTTTGATTTTAAAACAAATCCGGCCGGTTTTCATCTTTAGCAAGAAAAACCAGCCGGAAAAAAATAAAGTAGATGTTCTTAGCCTCTTTCTCTTAGTCTTTCTATGACCTTATCAACAATAAGATCTATCAGCTCCGGAGAGAGGCTTATCGCCCGTGACCCCGCACCGGAACTCTGTGCCTGTTCTTGCGTGACCAGATTATGAGGTTCTGCACCGACTGGCGGAAGATCCAAAAGATCAAGGTCCTGCAGCAAAGCCTCTTCCCGAACATCGGCTGACGGCAAGGAAACTTCTGAAGAAGGTAAGGACACTAAAGGTTGAGTTTCAGGAGCTCGAACTGGAGCTATCGTCTCTAAAAACGGATCAACATAGGTTCTTGCCGAAAGCTCCTCAATGCGAGGGCTTGAGACATAACCCGGATCGCTCTGAACCACATTGTTCGTATCTTGGGTAACGGGTGCTTCGTACGCCGGAAAAGATAACGGATCTTCTGAAGCATCGTCATAAGACGTTTGCTGTTCAGCTGGCTGTTCCGAAACTATAGAAGGGGCAGAGACTTCGTCTATTTCTCCAACACTAAGATCATCTGTTTCGATATTAGATCCTGAGGACTGAACCTCAACATCAGGTTCATTGTAACCAAACTCCAGAGTATCTTCGGCAACCTCAGGTTCGGTCACGCTCGTCTCTATCATCTCGTCGTCCAGACTCTGGTCTCCAAAATATTCTTCGGACGCAATTTCCTCGATCGTTTTATCTCCTGACAGGCTTTCTTGATAAAGAGATTCAACATCTTCCTTTTCAACAACATCCGTATCCTGCAAGCCGTCTGGAATTTCTATCACGTCCTGTTCAGGTTCGCTCTTAGCTGATGACGCCATCAGATCAGTAACCTGTGCGACAAGCTGGCGGATCGATTGAAAAGGTTTGGTAAGAAACGCATTAGCCCCGACACGTTCGGCTTCTGCCTCATCAAAAGGTTCGAAAGAACCGACAAGCAAGATGACCGGGATATCACGCGTGGCCTGATCTGCCCTTATGGTTTCACAAACCTTATAGCCGCTTGCTCCGGGCATATTGACATCTGCCATTATGAGATCGGGCCATTCTTCCGCCACTCTGGCAAGGGCCGAATCGCCGTCACCGACGGTAACAACCTCAACGCCTTCCTCAGCAAAGGTAAGATTTACGACCTTTTGGATCGTTATCGAATCATCCGCAAGCAGTATTTTTCGTTTTGACACAAGAACTCATTCTCCCAGAACAGATGTATAACAGATTATAGCCACAAAAACTATCACCAAGCAGTATTTTACGTCAAGGTTTCAGTGTTTTGGCTCTTTTTTTGAAGTTTAGCCAATTCAGCCGCGAGTTTGATGGCAGCCAGCATACTTGATTCATCGGCAATGAATTTTTCTGCTATATCAAAGGCAGTACCATGATCGACCGATGTCCTTATCAGCGGAAGGCCGAGCGTCACATTTACCGCCGAGCCGAATGCGAGAGATTTTACGGCGATCGTCGCCTGATCATGATAACACGCAACGACCACATCGAACTCGCCTTTGTGTCCGCGTAGGAAGATCGTGTCTGGCGAATACGGGCCTGAAACATCAATGCCTTCGCGGAGGCATTCCTCAATCGCTGGTGTTATTCTCTCAGCTTCTTCCGAACCGAACATGCCGCCTTCGGACGCATGCGGATTCAGCCCGGCAACAGCGATCTTCACCTTACGGCCTAATAGCCGTTCAAATTGCCTATCAGAAAAACGGATCAAGCGAAGAAGCTCATCTTTCGTGACCTTTTCCAAAGCCTCACGAAGCGGCAGATGTGTAGAAACCAGAACCACCCGTAGATGGCCGCCAAAAAAGCTCATCCTGAATTCTTCGGTACCGGTCAATTCCGCCAGAAACTCCGTATGTCCGGGATAATTATATCCTGCTAATTTAAGAGCATTTTTGCTTATCGGGGCGGTCGCTATCGCGTCGATCTTGCCTGTTTTCCATAGATCAACCGCCGCTTCGATATAATTTGCAGAAGCACGCCCGGTCATGGCACTCTCCTCACCCAATCGAAGCTCTTCATGCTCAATATTATCCAAATCGAAAATTTGTATTGAGCCATTTTCAACGGAGTCTCCAAATCTTGAAAAATTAATGGCACTTCCCAAATCTTCAGCTATGTGATCAAGGTGGAAATGATCACCAATGATGATTGGATCACATATGTCGAAAAGGCCAGGGGCGTTCAGGGAATTGATAACGATCTCCGGCCCGATGCCCGCAGGATCGCCCATGGTGATTCCGATTATGGGAAGATGTTTATCTTCGGAGGTTGTCATTGGTTCAATAATAACACGCAAAAAGCCGGACTGATTCTTCAGCCCGGCATACTTAACTTGCGGTGTTTTCTAGTCAGCCTGCCTGCGGATGAATGTCGGAACGTCCAGATCCTCATCATGTCTCGCATCAGACACCGGAAATATCGGTGCCGGGCCTCCGTTCACAGCGGCTGGCATTTCAAGCGGACGCGGCTGCGGCATCTGTGACTGGACGGCGGTATCAAATCCTGTCGCAATCACCGTCACGCGTATCTCGTCGCCAATATCTTCGCGGATGACGTTGCCCCAGATGATGTCAGCGTTATCGTCTGCTTCGCTTTCGATCATGCCGATGGCATCCTCTATCTCGCCAAGCGGCATATTTGCGCTGCCGGTAACGTTGATAAGAGCAGCCTTGGCTCCGGTAATGGAATTCTCTTCAAGAAGCTTGTAGTCAAGAGCAGCACGCATTGCCTTCGAAGTAGCATCGGCTCCGCTTGCGGCTCCGAGTCCCATCAGGGCAACACCCTTATTACGCATTACGGTAGTAACATCGGCAAAATCCAGATTGATAATGCCAGGTGTCGTGATCAGATCAGTAATTCCCTGCACGGCCTGAAGCAAGATGTCATCGGCGCGTCTGAAAGCATCCATCAGGGTGATGTTCTCTTCCACTTCGCGCAATTTTGAATTGGGTATAGTGATGATCGTGTCAACACAGCCGCGAAGTTCGGCCAAACCACGCTCGGCCTGCGCCATACGTTTCTTGCCCTCGACACCAAACGGCTTTGTCACGACCCCAACGGTCAGCGCTCCGAGTTCGATGGCAAGCGATGCAACAACAGGAGCGGCTCCGGTTCCCGTACCGCCGCCAAGTCCTGCGGTGACGAAGACCATGTCCGACCCTTCGAGCACATCTAACAATTTTTCATGATCTTCGAGTGCGGCCTCACGCCCGACATCAGGATTTGATCCGGCACCGAGTCCGCGAGTTGACCGGCCGCCGAGTTGTATCTTTATTGGTGCCTTTGACGCATTGAGCGCCTGAAGGTCGGTGTTGGCAACAATGAACTCTACACCTTTGATGCCCTCTTCGATCATCCTGTTGACCGCGTTGCCGCCGCCGCCGCCAACGCCAATAACCTTGATGCGAGCGCCGGTTATCGGTGGCTCGTCAAGAAACATTTTGATTCCGCTGCTATTCATTTATTAAATCCTTCTAAACATTCGGCGCCCGAAAACCTCTCGAACATACCGCCAAGAAACTAAGTTCCATTATCAAATGATCAGATTTCGTTATCAACAAGATATTGTGCTGATGGCGAAAAAGCATACAACGATTTGTGGTAAAAATCCAGTCGGCAAGTATCTTCTAACGGAATTTTTCGCGAAAATTTTCTAACCACGCTGCCATTCTTCCCGAAGTTGACCTGTCACCGTTATTGATCTCACGAAGCTGCGAACGCATTGACGAAAGCGCCAGCCCGCATGCAACTGTCCAATCCGGCCCTTCAATGCCGTCGGTCAATCCGCCGATATACTGACGTTCCGGGAAACCTAACCGACTTGGCGAATCAAAGACCTGTTCTGCTATCTCGACCATGCCGCGTGGGATCGCTCCGCCGCCGGTCAGAACAACGCCGCTCGGTATCTGTGCTCGGGTTCCTGCAACCTCGCGCGCAATGTGCTGGAGCAGTTCGACCGCTCTAGGCTGCATGATGTCGCATAAGATCTCTTTCGAAAGCCCACGTGTTTCGCTTCTGCCGACAGGAACTATTTCCATCGTCTGCGACCGTTCGTCATCATCCATCAAGAACGACGCGACACAACCATAGCGATGTTTTATTTTTGTCGCTTCCTGCATCGATACGCGAAGTCCGACGGCAATATCTTTTGTAAAATGCAATCCGCCAAAAGGAAATACGGCTGTATGCTGGATCGCACCTCTGCCAAAGATCATCAAGCTCGTTATCTCTGACCCAATGTTCACGAGAGCGCATCCGTATTCACGGTCATCATCTGTTAAAGAAGACTCAGCGGCGGCAACCGGTTCCAGCACCAATGTTTCAACGCCAAGCCCAGCTCGCCTAACCGCTTTTTCCAGGTTCTGACGCCCGGCGCTCGGCCCTGTGACGATATGAACAAGTGCCTCAAGCCTCGACCCGCTCATTCCTATCGGTTCTGTTATACCGTCCTGCCCGTCAATGATAAATTCCTGCGGCAAGCGATCAAAAACTTCCCACCCGGCAGGCAATTGGACGGCACTTGCTGATTCAAGCGCACGGTCAACGTCATCGTGAGCGATCTCTCGTCCGGCACCCGCAACAGCGACAACGCCGCTCTTATTCTCTCCCCGAAAATGTTCTCCGGAAAGATTAACGGTTACTGACCTCACCTCAAGTCCGCTGACACGCTCGGCTTCACCGACCGCTTTCTTTATGGCTTCGGCAGCAGCTTCGGCACCAGTGACGATACCTCGCCTCAACCCTTTGGAATCGCCGCTGCCGATACCCACGATATTCATCCGTCCATCGTCGGACGCTTCACCGATAACGCACCGCACGCGGCTAGTTCCGATATCCAGGCCAATGGAATGTATGTCGTTCTTCATAGCAATATCATTGCGCCGGCTCTGCCGTCTTTGACGGCTCACGCGGAGAGAGCATCATCCGCGCACCGATAAGCTCCACTCCCTTGAAAATATTCCCCTTGCCTGCGATTGCCTTTAGGCCGCGGCTCAGATTCTCGCCGAAATTTTCACGTCCGACAGAGATCGAGACATTGTTGCCGGAATCCGTGACAATCACACGCGGATCACGCACTGATGCGAGATCGACATATTCGACCCGCTCTATAATGCCGTGTGCTTTCCAGTCAGAAAGCATAGACTGATACATCTCAACACGTTCAGCATTTTCCTTGTCTGTTTTCTCAGACTTTCCTTCGTCCCAACCTGACAGAACAAAAGGCAGCGAATCTTCCGGCTTTTCAGCGACCGCAAGTATTTGACCGCTCGAACTTACAAGGTAATTCCCGTCTTTCAGCTTTACGAGAGCTTTTGGCTCGTGTTCGAAGATCTGAACGCGGATACGGTCAGGCAATACACGTGAAACTGTTGCCGAACGCACGAAGGGCTGCTTTTCTATCCTCGACTTTATCTCGAGAAGGTCGGCATTCCACACCCCAGCCTTTTCACTTTGAGCCGTAACGATACGTTCGACTATGTCTGTTTGAGTGCGGTTGGCTCCGCGTATCTCCACTCGTGTAAGTTCAAAAAAATCCGAAGCGGTAACAGAACGGTAGCCAAGAAATATGATTACCGCCAGGCAAAAAATGATGCATCCGCTCAAAAGAAGCGGTGCCACATTCTTGCTGACAATACCCAAAAAACCGCGCGTTGACTTTTTTGATGTAGCCGGACGCTTTCGTCGTGCCGGCCGCACTGCATGTTTTCCTGATGATCTTTTATTGGTCTTTGCACTCATTCGAGATCGTATATTCCTTTCACCCTTTCTTCTTTAACTTGTCCAATATCTCGTCCGAAAGTCGTGTAACGGTTCCGGCCCCAAGCGTGATGACGATGTCGCCTTCCTTCAGCGTCTCAACAACTATATCGGCAGCTGCATCTAGTTCGCCGATATAAGTGGCATCTTTATGTCCGTATTTTTTTATGTTTTCCGTCAGGGCTTCTGCCGTTATTCCCTCTATCGGCTCTTCGCTTGCCGGATAGATATCCAATACGTAAAGCACATCCGCATTGTTGAATGCCAGTGCGAATTCATCCATCAGCTCCTTCGTTCTGGAATAACGGTGAGGCTGAAACACGACAACCGTTCGCCTTCCGGTTGCTCCGTTCTTTGCCGCCGAAAGCGTCGCAAGTATCTCGGTCGGATGATGTCCGTAATCATCAACGACCAGAACACCATTGGCTTCGCCCTTCGTCTGAAATCTCCTGTTGGCATTCTTGAATCCGGCAAATGCCTCAGCGATCTTCTCGAATGGTATCTCCAATTCCAAAGCGACAGCCGTTGCCGCAAGAGCATTATAGACGTTGTGCTGTCCGGGAACCGAAAGTCTGACATCGCCTAAAACTTCCGTGCCACGCCAAACAGTGAACGTGGAGCTGAAATCTTCATCATAGACGATATTATGAGCAGAAATATCCGCCTGTGCGGTCAGCCCATAAGTGACGCGGCGTCTTTTTATCTTCGGAATGATGAGCTGCACATTCGGATCGTCCAGGCATATCACGGCTGAACCAAAGAAAGGCACTTTATTCACAAAATCAGTAAAGCACTGAACAACGTCCTCCATGCCTTTATAGGATTCCATGTGTTCCTTGTCTATGTTGGTGACGACAGCAATGGTCGGATAAAGCATCAGAAATGACCTGTCGCTTTCATCGGCCTCGGTCACGAACCATTCGGAACTGCCTACCTGAGCATTTGACCCTAGTGTTTCGACCACACCGCCGACAACCGTCGTCGGGTCAACTCCACCGTGCTTCAATATTGTCGCGACCATCGACGTTGTCGATGTCTTGCCGTGAGTTCCCGAAACTGCCACAGCATAAGGCTTCAGCACCATCAATTCCGCAAGCATTTCCGCTCTCGGTATCACAGGAATGCCTTTCTTTTTTGCTTCGACAACCTCAGGATTATCGTCGCGAACCGCTGATGAATAAACCACGACCTGAGCATCGCCGACATTCTCTGCTTGATGTCCTTCGTAAATGCGTATTCCGTACAATTCCTCGAGCCTGTCAGTGTTATTTGAACGACGCATATCGGAACCGGAGACATCAAATCCCAGATTTGCCAATACTTCGGCGATGCCGCTCATGCCGATACCGCCTACGCCGATAAAATGGATACGTTTTACGTTCCTAAACATTATTTCTTAGTTCCTCTATCAGATCCGCCACTCTTTCCACCGCATCAGGACGTGAAAGTTTCCTTGCGGATCTTCCCATTTCAGACAATTTTTCCGAATCGCCTATTAGCTCAGTGATCGCCGCTGAAAGCGTTGTTCCATTCATATCACGCTGAAGCAGCATCTTTGCGGCTCCGGCCTTTTCTCGGGCTTCGGCATTCTTCCTCTGGTGATCGTCTGCCGCCGTCGGCAACGGTATCATTATCGCTGCTCGCCCAGCCGCAGCCAGTTCCGAACAGGTCGTTGCTCCGGCACGGCAGATCACAAGATCGGCCTTGCCAAATTCAACATACATATCAGAGATAAAAGGCCGCACATCAGCATCGGGAAAGGCGGATCGATTATATATCTCACGAAACTTTTCAAAATCTGCCTCACCGGTCTGATGAGTAATGCTCAACCTTTCCGCATAACCCGCAAGTGGTTCCAAGGCTTCGCCAACTGCATTATTGATCGCTCTTGCGCCTTGTGAACCGCCGAATATAAGAATGTGCGACATTTCTTCTCGCGGCTTTTCCGGAATCTCAAAGAACTCTTGTCTGACAGGGTTTCCGGTGACTACACCTTTGCTTCCAAAATAAGGCAATGCTTCCTCAAAGGTAAGTGCAGCTTTATCTGCGAACCGCGCCAGTTTACGATTGGTAAAGCCAGGCAGTGCATTTGAATCCATCACCAGTGTCGGTATTCCCATGATAGATGCCATAAGCAATACTGGTCCGGAAACATAGCCTCCGGCCCCAACCACGACATGTGGCCTGAACTGCCTGATTATCTGCCGAGCCTCAATGAAACTTCTCGGTAGAACTGAAAGGCCTTTTAGTTTACCGACAAAGCCTACGCTCTTTAGCCCGGCGCTGTTTATCAAAGATAGCTGATAGCCATTTTCAGGTACGATCCGGGTCTCAAGGCCGCGAGCCGTTCCCACGAACAGGACTTCGTTTTCGCCATCACGCCGCAGCAGTTCATTTGCCACGGCAATTCCCGGATAAATGTGTCCGCCGGTCCCGCCGGCCGCTATCAAAACCTTCATCAGAATCCTTATCGTAACCCTGCTTTTCCTTTTCGACGATGAACTCCTGTCGATCCTTTTTCCGATCCGGCAGATGATCGGTATTTTGAAATGTTGAGCAATATCCCTACAGCCGCCAGCGTCACCATGACCGAAGATCCGCCATACGATATGAATGGCAGCGGGATACCTTTAGCCGGAAGTAACGATGTCACAACACTGATATTGAACAATGCCTGAACAGTTATTCCCGTAATGATCCCGATGCCAAGCAGCATACCGAATCTGTCGGGGGCGTTCATTGCGGCCTTGGCTCCACGCCATAATAAAAGAGCGAATGCAATTACAACCGCAAGTGTTCCTGCCAAGCCTAATTCTTCCCCAACGACAGAAAATATAAAATCTGAATAAGGATATGGCAAGTAGAAGAGTTTTTGCTGTCCTTTTGCAAAACCCTCGCCCAGAATCCCGCCTGATCCTATTGCATAAAGCGACTGACAAACCTGATAGCCAGCATCGGCTGCATTTTCAGGATTACAGGGATCAACGAACGCAGCCAAACGCCGCATACGCCAAGGAGCAAATATCAATGCTCCAACGATGACCGGTATCGCTATCGCAGCCAAGGCTCCAACATGTAAAAGACTAGCTCCGCCTGCAAAGAAGACCGCCGCGAATATTGCCGCAAGCACAAGTGCAGTTCCCAGATCAGGCTCGAAAAAGACAAGCCCCATCATAAAGGCCGCGACGGCACAGCAAGGCAGCACCGTCCCGACAATATCACTCATCTTGCCTTCCTTTTGCGATAAATAATACGCAAGGAAAAGCGGAAGTGCGATCTTTGCCATCTCAGACGGCTGTAGTGAGAAAGAACCAAAGCGGATCCACCTTTGAGCGCCGTTTATTTCCGGAAAGCCAAAGACCGCTATGAGACATCCGATAGTAACGAGAAGAACAAGTCCGACAACTATGCGGTTGTTATAGATCCGGTGATCGATCCGGCTGATCACATACATGATCACAAGCCCGAGAGCGGTGAATGCGGCCTGTTTATAAAAATATGTGAACTGGGATTCACCAGCGGTCTCACGAAAGGCGATCATTGCCGAAGCACTATAGACCATCATCGTCCCGAACACCGCAAGCACTGCGGCGATCGTAAACATGATCCAATCCATTCGTCCTTCTTTAGCCTTCATCACCAATTTTCAGTCTTATACCGAAGCACCCTCCGCAACCGCAAGGTCTTTGACGGCCATTCTGAACGAATCGCCGCGTTCCTCAAAACTTCTGAACATATCAAAACTTGCACAGGCGGGCGCGAGCAGGACGTTGTCTCCCGCTTTAGCCGATCCTGATGCAAATTTGACAGCTTCCGTCATTGTCTCCGCTCTTATTATCTCCGCAGTTCCCTTTAGCTGCGATGCGATGTTGTCGCCATCCTCGCCATAGATCACCAACGTCCGCACCGTTGATTCGATCAACGGGATCAGCGGGGCATAAGGAGCGTTTTTACCGCGTCCTCCCAAAAGCAGCACAGTTTTCCCTTCACTTTCACTTAGAGCTTCAAGAGCTTTCAATGCAGCATCAACAGACGTGGCTTTTGAGTCGTTGTAATAACTGACATCATTTATCTTCGCCACGAACTCCATCCGATGCTCGACACCTTTGAAATTCCTGACTGTTCTACGCATCGAATCAGGCGACACACCGCACGCCAGACAAATGGCGAACGCCGCGAGTACATTCTCAACATTATGCAGGCCGCGAAGTAGAATGTCTTCACGATCCGCAAGCACTTTATCTTTGCCGTTGGCACGGCTAATCAATTCACTGCCTCGCAGGAATAATCCCTCGTCCAATTCTTTTTTAACGCTAAAGAACGTCACGTGGGCCTTTAGGCCTTCAGCCCAGGTCGATGTCACCTGATCATCCGCATTCAGCACAGCCAGATCTTCTTCCGTCTGGTTCATAAAGATCCGGTGCTTTGCTGCGGCATAATCAGAGAACAGATCGTATCTGTCCATGTGATTCGGCGTCACGTTCAGACACGCCGCTATCCTGGGCCGGAGATCGACTATCGTCTCCAGTTGAAAACTAGACAGTTCAGTAACGACCCAAGTATCCTCTTTCGCCAAACTCACAAGATCAAGAAGAGGCGTTCCAATATTACCTCCGACCAGAACGTCCATTCCGGCGTCTTTCAGGATCTCTCCGACGAGGGTCGTCGTTGTCGTCTTCCCATTGGAACCGGTTATGCCTATTACACGGCCTTTGAGAAATCTGTAAGCCAGTTCGACCTCGCCGACAACCTCGCCGTCCTTACGGTCAACATATCTTGCGGGAACAGAGTTTACAGATATTCCGGGCGATATCACCACGAGATCGATCTGATCCAAAAGCCACGAAGGGATCTGTCCTGAAAGAAGTCCGACATTGTGAGTTGTTTTCAAAGAGCGAGCTTCTCCAGACCATTCTTCGATCGGTTTCCTGTCGTGCAAAGCAACGGTGCCGCCGCGTTCAGCCACAAACCGTGCTGATGACGTGCCGGACCTGCCTGCACCGAGGACAAGAATTTTTCTTCCTTCGATCTCCATGAAAAAACTCAATAAAACTCGATGCTTTTGCGGATCTATCGCAATTTCACAGTCAGCAAACTCAGCAATGCAAACAAGATCGCAACGATGACGAATCTGAAAACGATCTTCGGCTCTTTCCAACCGGAAAGCTGGAAATGATGATGCAGCGGAGCCTGTAAAAATATGCGTTTGCCAACGCCGGTCGTTTTGCGCGTGAATTTGAAATATCCCACCTGCATCATTACGGAAACGGCTTCGATAATGAATATGCCGCCGATGAATGGAAGCAGAAATTCCTGTTTCGTTAGAATAGCAACGGTTCCCAGCGCACCGCCGATGGCAAGCGACCCGACATCACCCATGAAAACCTCTGCTGGCGGCGCGTTATACCACAGAAATCCGAGACTGGCTCCGACCATTGCTCCGCAAAAGACCGTCAGTTCGCCCGACGACGGATTATGAGCGAGATCAAGGTAATCTGCCCAGCGCTTATCGCTGGACACATAGGTCAGCGTTGTTAGGGCGGCCATTGCAATAAAGGTCACGCTCGTTGCCAGGCCGTCGAGTCCGTCAGTCAAATTCACAGCGTTTGACGAACCAAGCAGAACGAAAACTATAAAGATCAGATATATCCACGGACCGACATAAGCAACATCTGTTTCGACCGTGGATTTGAAGAACGGAATGCTCAGTTTCCACACATAGTTCGTGAAGAAATATAAAACTGCCCAAACGCCAATAGCGGTGATTAGTTGCCCGGCCAGCTTCTGCTTTCCGGTCAGGCCGAGGCTTCTCTTTTTGACGATCTTTATGTAGTCATCAGCAAATCCAATTACTGCAAAAAGCGTTGTTGCCGCCAAGGCGAGCCACAGGAACAGATTGTCGAGCCGTGCCCACAGCAGGGTAGAGATAATGACCGTACCAATGATCAGAACACCGCCCATCGTCGGCGTTCCCTTTTTGGCGTGGTGTTCTGCGGAAAGCTCTTCGCGGATTTCCTGACCGACCTTTAGAGCGGTCAGCTTTCCTATCACCCATTTTCCCAGGAACAACGTCAGCAGCAATGATGTGATCGTCGCCCAAGCCGTGCGAAAGGTCACGTATTGAAAAACATTCAGCCCCTTGAACAATATGGATTCACTTCCGGCACCATATTGCCTAAAGATGATCTGATATAAGAGGTAATAGAGCATTGGCTTTTTGCGTCACGACGTTCGATCTGAAAAGTCACCGGACATTCGCGGCCGCCTCACCCTCCAATTCAAAATTTGCCAGCAGTTCATCAACAACACGTTCTGTCCGCACCCCTCGCGAACCTTTTACTAAGATCGCATCGCCGCTCTTGATCATAGAAACAAGCATTTTCGCGGCCGCATCAGAGTCCGTTGCAAATTGAGCTGAATCGATCCCGGCTGATACTGCACCGGCAACCAGCGACTCTCCATTTCCGCGAACCCCGATCAGCTCGTCAATGCCAAGAGATGCGAGAGTTCGTCCTGTCTCAAAATGTATTCGTTCAGTGTCAGGGCCTAGTTCAAGCATCTCTCCGGCAACAACTATCTTGCGAGATCCTTTCGGGCTGCCCTCTAAAAGGGTCTGTGTCATCGATATCAGAGCATCAGGATTTGAATTATAAGAATCATTGAGAACAACGAACCCATCCCGAAAACGTAGAACCTCGCCGCGTTGCGGCGGCGGTGCGGCGTTCGCAAGAGCTCCTGCTATGACCTCAACCGAGATCCCGAAAACAGTTCCCACAGCAGCGGCTGCAAGTGCATTGAGAATGTTGTGTCGGCCGCTCAGATGAAATCTGACATTAGCGATGCCATCAGGACACGAAAGTGTAAATTCGGTCATGCCGAATCCCTTTGAAACAACGTTTGCGGCAGTTACATTCGCGCCGTCACCAAACCCAAAAGTGATCACCTTTCCGGATGAAAGATCCGCCATTTGAGCAACTCGAGCATCATCGAAATTCAGCACTGCGGTGCCGCCCGGCTTCATTCCCGCGACTATCTCCGCCTTTGCCGCAGCGATGTTCTCTATTGATCCCAAATGCTCCAAATGCACCGGCAGGACGTTTAGAACCACGGAAACATCAGGCGGCGTGATGCGACACAGCCTTTCTATCTCGTGCAACGGCGTTGACATCCCCATTTCCAACACGGCCGCATCATAACCGGGGTCTTTCGCGAGATTCAGCACCGTCAGCGGATGCCCGAGGCCGTTGTTATAGTTCTTGATATTTTTAAGAACCTTTTTTCCTGCAAAGCCAAGCACCTCGGCTGTAAGCTCTTTGGCTGTAGTCTTTCCGGCGCTTCCGGTAATGGCGACCACCGAACCGTTCCATTCCTTGTAAACACCATGAGCAAGGCCCTGAAGAGACGCTATCACATCGTCTGAAAAGATCAGCCGGTCACTATATTTTTCAAGAGATGTATGTTCTTTGTACCGATCAGGCCTCAAAACACATGCAGTCGCTCCTGATCGCAAGGCCGCTTCGACATACTTGGTCGAATCTTCAAAATCACCGTTAAAACCGTTGTTCTTATATTCGGGTTGTGACAACGCAAAGAACACGTTACCCGCCCGAACCTCGCGAGAGTCGATAACGAATGTATCAACCTCTCTTTGGGTCAAGGCGGGGGCCATGTTGGGGGCTGAACCGCTCATGTATTCAATTGCGCTGTTTAGTTTCAACTCTTTTTCTCGTTGCTCCTGACGGCTCTTGTTTTCCTACCTTTGGAACGGGTCGCGGCTCGGTCGAACCATTGTCTTTTGTCGTACGCTTTTGCGGTGTCTTTTCTATCTTCTCTTGCCGCTTTGGCTCTCGCACTGCCAGTTTTTCCGTTCGCTTTGGCTTATTATCATCATTACTGTCAGCTGCTTCTTCGGCTTTCTCAACATTATTGAAAGGCGACATCTCTTCGCCGTTGCCGATCACCTCTACCAGATCGAACTCTTTTTCTTCCTGCGGTTCGGTAAGAACATTGCTGTCATTTCCGTCAGCCTTGATTTTCATATAGGGAAGAACCTGTTCGGCTATTTCCTTGAAGACCGGTGCGGCAACGCTTCCGCCGTCACGCCCGCCAACCTTGGGTTCGTCCATTACTACCGCAATGGTCACTTCCGGATCGTTAGCCGGAGCATAGCCGATGAAGGACGAGATGTATTTCGCTGAGTTGACCCTTTTCAGGGTCTCATCGAACTTCCACGCAGTACCTGTCTTTCCGGCAGTCGAATACCCTTCGATACGAGCTTTTTTTCCCGTACCGCTAACAACGACCTCACGCAGCATTGTACGGATCTGGCGTGCTGTTTCGACACTAACGACCCTCTTTTTATCCGGGCGCGTGACTGAAACAGTGGTCTCATCCGATTGTCGAATTTCCTTGATTACGTGGGGCTGAATTTTGACTCCGTCATTTGCTATCGTCGCAAAAGCAGTTGCCATTTGTAAAGCGGATACACCTATCTCATAACCTATGGACATCGAAGCCATTGAATCGCCGAACCATTTGTCCGGAGAGCGAACCACTCCGGTGGTCTCGGCGGGCAAACCGACGCCAGTAGCCTCACCAAAACCGAAGTCCCTGATCGTCTGATAAAACCCTTCGCGGCCGACCCGCATACTGGTCTTGATCGCACATACGTTACTAGAGACCGCCATCGCCTTTGTATAGGTAATGCGGCCGAGCGCTCTTGAATCCTTGAAAACTCGTTTGCCGACACTGATAGTTCCATTCCCGGCCTCGATCTCAGCATCAGACCTAGCCAGGTTGCGTTCGACGGCAGCACTGTATGTTATTAGCTTGAAGACAGAACCGGGGGAATACATACTCTGAATAGAACTGTTCCTGAGGTTGTCGGTTGTGATACTGCCAAGATCGTTAGGATCAAATGTCGGATAATTTGCCATTGCCAACACTTCGCCAGTCTTGTTCGATAGCACGACAGCCATTCCCGACTTGGCATTTGATTGTTTTACGGCATTCTCCAACGCCTGTTCAACAAAATACTGTGTTGTATTGTCTATGGTAAGAATGACGTCCTTCGGCGGCTCTTTTTCGGTCACTACCTCATCATATACGCGCCCGAGCCTGTCGCGTTCCTGCTGACGCTTGATCACTGCTCCGTAAAGCGCAGTGTTCTGTGCCTGCTCAACACCAGCCTGCCCTACGCCGGCGGCGTCACTAAAGCCGATCACGTGAGCGGCAAGCGATCCGTGAGGATAACTTCTCTTCTGCTCTTCACGCCAATGCAATCCCGGATAATTGGGAAGGTCGGATTTGCTGACCCCGGAACGATCCAGTGCTTTGTTTATCTCATCGGCCTGTGCTGTATCGAGTCCTTTTTCGAGCGGAACGAATCGTCTTTCCATCTCTTTTGCGTCAGAAAGTTGCTCGCGAAGGGTCTTTTCGTTCTTCTTTAGTATTTTTGCAAGATCCTTTGCAGCTTTGTTAATGTCATCGATCCGCATAGGATCAGCGTAAAGTGTTTTTGCCTTTACGCTCATCGCCAATGCCCGCTCATTGCGGTCATATATCGTTCCGCGAAGCAGTTTGGTCTGCTTTACATCTCGCCGCTGGCCAACGGCCTTCGACCTAAGCTCGTCATGTTGGTTTACCTGAAGATAAACCAGTCTGGCTCCGATGCCGCCGATCCATAAGACAAATAACGCGATTATTATCATAAATCGCGTAAATGCCGTCTGCCTGTGGTCTTTTTTCTTTTTGCTTCGAATGCTTGCTGCCATGCTCAGATCACCTCAGCCCTGCCAATACCGTTGATGCTGACCCTTTTCGAGCCTTATCATTCGAAACACGTCTTGGGCGTCCGTCAGCGACCTCAACGCTTTCCCTGCCAACAGAAGGCTTCCGATCTCGTTGAACTTCTCTTTCTGCCTTAGGCGACTTTGGTTCAGTTGCGGCTGTTGCTCGCACCTTTTTGTCATTAGCCGTTTGAGCCTTTGTTTCAGTCGGAGTAGCAGAAGTAACTCTCGCTCTTGTTGAGCTTGGTAATTCAACCATTGAGCGGGCAGCCTTATCATTGAGGCTGACTGTTTCAGGTTGCGGCATGGCTCTCGTATCTTTTTCTTTGACTGCTGCCAATTCCGGCTGCGGCAGCCTTTCTGCATCGGTAAAGCCAAGCCCTTTGGCTGTCTTTGCTATCTCGGAGGGTGAAAGAGCGATCTCACGAGCGAGTAAAAGGCGGCGTTTCTCTGCTTCAAGCTCCTCGACCTGTTTACGGAGGCTGGAGTTTTTGAAGCCGATATCCATCGTTGCAAAGTGTTGTAATGCGGCGAAGAAAAACCCTGCTGCAAGCACGCACGCGCAGATGATGGTTAAGATCAGATATCCCCAGGAAATTCCCGAATCCTTATAAACTGCCGCTCTATTGTCGGAGTTTTTGGCTCGTTTTCTCATTTACATTCCTCCAGATGTATTACAGGCCTTTCGGCTAAAATATCAGTTATCAGTTCGGATTATCGCTCTCAGCTTTGAGCTTCTGGCACGTGGATTGGACATGATCTCCGCATCAGCGGGAACGATCGCCTTTTTGGCCGCCAACCGTCCTCTTTTTTCCGCCCCGCATATACATACCGGCATTCTGGGTGGACATTCGCATTTTCCGGTAAGTTTGCGAAACCTTTGTTTCACGATGCGGTCTTCAAGTGAATGGAACGTGATGACCGCAAGCACCCCTTCAGGTTTCAAAAGATCGAACGCATCGATTAAAAACCGGTCAAGTATATCTAACTCGTTATTGACCGCGATCCGTAAGGCCTGAAACGTCCGCGTGGCCGGATGAGTCTTATCACGTC
>JAHBSH010000072.1 GCA_019639215.1 Acidobacteriota bacterium | reverse complement strand
GGTTTGAGGTAATTACAGGCGGCGGACCGGGCATTATGGAAGCCGCTAACCGCGGAGCCTACGAAGCGGGCGGCGTATCGGTCGGCTGCAATATCGAACTTCCATTTGAGCAATCAGCCAACCCGTATCAGACCAAATCGCTTTCGTTCCAGTATTTCTTTGTTCGAAAGACGATGTTCATAAAATACAGCAACGCCTATGTCATCTTTCCGGGCGGATTCGGAACAATGGACGAATTGTTTGAAGCTCTGACGCTTATCCAGACAAAGAAGATACGTAATTTTCCGGTCGTTCTTTTTGGTTCATCATATTGGAAAGGCCTTGTCTCCTGGATCTCATCGACCATGGTTTCCGAAAGGAACATCAGCCCTGAGGATATGGGATTGATCTACATGACGGATTCACCGCAGGATACGGTCGATTTCGTCATCAAATATTGCTCTCATCAGTTGACCTAGGTTTTTTCTAACGAGCTTTTATGTCCTCTTCGTTCTTTGTAGGTATCTTCGAAGGCCATGCAGATCCGGCCGTTGCGATAGTCAGCAATGGCCGGGTCATCGCTTACGCGGAAGAAGAACGCTTCATCCGTCAAAAACACGCGTTCGGTATTTACCCGATCAATGCCCTGAAATTTTGTTTATCTACCGCAGGCATATCGCTTTCTGATGTTGATGCCGTCGCTCTGAACTGGAACATCGCCGCCTATACCGACGGTACGATGCAGGCATTCTATGACACGGTGAACGAAGAGTTTCCCGTAAACGACGCGACGAAGGCGTGGCAGCGAAGCCTTATATCGCGTTTCAATGAAGACACGACACGCGAACGCCATCATTTTGAATGGCGGCGTGCTTTTGGCGACATCAAATTTCCGCCTATCGTGGCATATCCGCACCACTACGTTCATGCGTTCCAATCAGCGATGCAGTCAGGGCTTGATTCGTCATTGTGTTTGACCATCGACGGCTCGGGCGACGAACACTGCACCGTTCTGTGGGAGCATCGCGGAGATAAGATAACGCCTTTGTATGAGCAAAAGATCCCTCATTCTTTGGGCTGGGTCTATGCGGCATTTACGGAATATCTTGGTTTTGAGGCTTACAGCGGCGAGTATAAATTGATGGGACTTGCCGCATACGGCCGCCACAACGAAGAGCTTATAAACAAGGTCGGACAGATAGTTTTGCCCGATCCGCAAAACGCACAAGGCTACCGCGTCGATCCTGATTACATTCATTACGGGCCGCATACTTATTCAAAACGATACACTGACAAACTTGTCGATCTCTTTGGTCAGCAGCCGCGTGTTTCGACCGATGAATATTCTGACTGGCACGAAGACCTTGCCTTCGCCGTTCAATACCATCTGGAACAGGCCGTGACGCGGCTTATAAAATGGGGAATTGAACAGACGGGTTTGACCGACATCACCATCGGCGGCGGCGTCGGGCTTAACGTCAAGATGAACAGCCGTATCTTCGATCTGCCTGAGGTCACCGACATTTGGGCAAATCCGCTTTGCAGCGATGGCGGTGCAGCACTCGGTGCGGCTCTTGCGGCTGACTATCACCTGAAAGGATCGAAGCCGGAAACATTGCGCACGCTTGCCATCGGCAATGAGGAAACTGACATTGAAGCCGTTCTAAAAAGCTCAAAGGTCGAATACGAACGCTCAGATAATATCGCCCGTGACGTCGCCGAAATCCTTGCAGAAGGTAAGATCGTCGGCTGGTTTCAGGGAAGAATGGAAGCCGGGCCAAGAGCTTTGGGCCAGCGAAGCATTCTTGCAGATCCGCGGAATATAGATTCGCGTGACCGCGTAAACGCCATTATAAAATTTCGCGAATACTGGCGCCCGTTCTGTCCTTCGATGCTGGCGGAGCGAGCAGACGAATACCTTTCGTCATACACAACGGCGCCTTTTATGGTCATTGCATTTGAGGCAAGCGAACGTCTGAAAGAACTTGCTCCGGCGGTTGTCCACGTTGACGGAACTGCTCGCGTTCAGCTGGTTGAAAAAGATGTTCTTCCGCTTTATCATTCGTTGATCTCAGAATTTGAAAAGATCACGGGTGTCGGAACTGTGCTGAACACTTCATTCAACGTCAAAGGCGAACCGGTCGTTTGCAACGTGCGTGATGCCCTGAGGACTTTTTGGTCAACCGGCCTGGACGTTCTGGCGGTTGGAGACTTTTTGGTAAGAAAGCCGGTCGCCTGATCCGCTATAAAGTTACGGATATGAAAAATGCTCTGATCATAGCTCCACATCCTGACGACGAGACGCTCGGTGCAGGCGGAACGATAAAACGTCTTTCGGAAAACGGCTGGGACGTGACGGTTCTGACCTTTGCCGCACACATGCCGCCGCTCTATTCCGAAGAGGTTCATAAAACGACAGTCCGCGAGTCACGCGAAGCACATGCTGTTCTCGGTGTGAAAACTTCGGTCTACCTCGATAAACCTGCCGTGTTCTTGGGCGAAATACCGGTCAGCGAACTCAATTCGCTGATACTGACCGAGGTTGAAAAGGCTGCACCGCAGATACTTCTTATTCCATATTATGATCGGCACATCGACCATCGCCAGATATTTGATGCGTGTATGGTCGCGGCCCGTCCCGTGGGAGCAGGGAAGAACATCGGCCTCGTTGCCGCTTATGAGACGATCTCAGAAACCCACTGGAACGCGCCGCATATCGAGCCAAATTTCACGCCGAATTTCTGCGTCGATATAACGTCACAGATCGACGCAAAGCTCGCGGCTATGGAATGTTTCAAAAGCCAGCTTCACGAATTTCCCGGCCCGCGTTCCATCGAAGCATTAAAAGCTCTTGCCCTGTTTCGCGGCAGCCAGGCAGGCTATGGCTACGCCGAGGCATTTCACGTCATCAGAATGGGGGCGGAATTGATCTTTTAACCCCGATCGAGCGTTAGGAAAAAACTATGCAGGAGTTATTATATTCTTATTTGCAACCCTCCGGCTGTCTGATAAATTTTGCCACTAAGACGCGAAGCCACTAAGTTACGCAAAGTTTCTTTCTTCGCGGTTCTTTGTGCCTTTGCGGCTTCGTGGCGGTTTTATTTTTAGGCCACCGAGGTATTTTCTAACGCTTGATCCGGCTTTAACGAGTTCCCACATATTCGTTGATCCATTTCAAATACTCGTTTGAGACGGCTTCGCTTTTTACCGCAACGATCTCCGGCACATCATAGCTGTGGTTCGCGTTGATGAACCTTTCAAGATCGTCAAATTTTTCCTCAAGCGTTTTTATCAATAGCAGATGCTCTGACTCTGTCTGTACGCTGCCGTCCCAAACATAGACCGATGTCATCGGCGGGAGTATCTGAACACAAGCGGCAAGCTTGTTTTCAATTATTGTCCTTGCCAGCGAATTTGCCTCGTCGGCGTTAGGTGTTGTCGTCATTACTATCAGCATTTTTTTTGATCGCCGGACAATTTCTGCGTCCCGCTCCTTTCGATCAGTTTACAACATCCACATGGTTCATCGAGCCAGGAAAGCAGCCGCTTCTTGACTGCAAACACCATATATTAGATACTTGACAAAAAGGTCAGGATTACATTTTGACCTGATATTTATTGAAAAAGAGGAATTTTATATGCCTTATCCCGAAATAATGATCCACGGAATGCGTGCCGAACTTGCCCAGCTCGGCATCGAAGAAACTAAAACCAGCGAGTCGGTCGAGGACGCGATCAAGAACACCGACGGCACGTTGATGGTTGTCGTAAATTCGGTTTGCGGATGTGCCGCAGGTGGCGTTCGTCCGGGCATCGCAATGGCTTTGGAACACTCAGCCGCAAAGCCTGACCGCTCGATCACCGTTTTTGCCGGAGCAGATATCGATGCTACCGATACCGCTCGTGACCACTTTACCGGCTATGCTCCGTCGTCGCCTTCGATAGCTCTTTTGAAGAACGGCCAGCTTCTTCAGATGTTTGAGCGCCGCGACCTCGAAGGCCGTCCGCCGACGGTCATTGCTGAGGCTCTTGCAGAAGCTTTCAACGCACACTGCTCACAGTCCGAAGCCGCCGCAAGCTAAACCTTTTGTCAATTTGATCCTAAAGACCGTCTTTAACCCGAAGAAACAGAACATCATTCGGTTTAGAGACGGTCTTTTATCTGCTACGACAAGAACCATTGGTTTAGGGGCGGTCTTTGACCGCCAAGTGCATTTCAGATTTTCCTTGCCTTAAGACCTGTCCGGGTTATACAATCTAATTTAGCGGTGTTCGCCGCATATTCCTTCTCCTGTCCTCTCAGAAAAATGTCGATAAACCAACGAAGACACCTCAGATTCTCGCTCGATATTCCCGCAACGCTTGTTTCAAAATATGGTGAAAGCCATCAGACGCTACTTCAGCAGATAAGCATTGGCGGCTGTTTTACCGATTGGGAAGAAAATCTCTATCCGGGCGATGAGTTTCGTCTGGAAATTGAGCTGCCGAACAAGAACAAGCTGCCGCTCCGCAGCAAGGCCATCTACCGTTTTGAGGACACCGGTATCGGCGTCAGATTCATTGATATTACAGAGTTTGAGCAGGAGCTGATCTCGACGATCATCAATGCTCACATGATACGCGAAGGCCTGCCTGAATATCCTGATCCGTTCCAGGTTCCGGCAAAATTCATTGAGGACGACCAAAGCCCGAAGATAAAAGACCGTCGCCGCGAACGCGAAGAGATGCTGGAACAGGCAATGGCCGGCGAAGACGCTTCCTAAGTTCTTTAAGTTCTATCGAAATATTGCCGGACAGGTTCCTGCGAATTTTTTCTAGACGCGGATCACGCAGATCTGGCGGATAGGAGCGGATTTGGACTTTCAGATCCGTCTGGATCTGCGTTATCTGCTAGATCCGCGTTCAAAAAATGTAAAGAGCCAAAAAGTCAACGGAATCTAGGCAGACGCAAATTTCTCAAAATCAAGATCGCGAAACTTTTCTGCCGAACAGCCTATAAGCTCGCCTGCTTCGTCTTCCGTCAGTACGGAACACTCAACAGCTTTCCTTAAAAAATTCAAAATGCCCTGTGCCGATGCCGCGTCGTCAAACGTTGTCCCGGTCAGAACTGCTTGCGTCGAAGCATCAACGAAACGTCTTAGTCGCGGTGCAAGCTCATCTAGCTGATCATAGAAAAATGCATAGACGGCCGCATATCGCGCCGCAAGCTGATTGGGATGGACATCCCAGCCCTGATAAAACCCGTTCTTTAGGCCGTGTGTGACGTTTGCAAAATGCGTCCGCCAGCCGTCGTGAACGGATCGCCGGTTCTCACTTTTTTGCAGGGCAGAGAGCTTCTTTTCGCGATATGTCTCCACAGGCAAAAGCGTCGTCACCGAATCAGAAACACGAATTCCAAGACGTGCCGCCGCAAGCTGCATATACTGCCGGGCAAGATCGCACGCCGGATGATCCAACGTCTGATACTTGGGGGCAATGCCGAGAGCCGAAGTAAAATCGTATGCTCCAAAATGTATTGACGTGCAGCGGCCCTTTGCGGCTTCTACAATGCTGTCTATCTCGCTCCCGCCGTTCTTCATCACGTCGGGTGTTTCCGTCAGAAGTTCGATGCCGATGCTTTCCGAAGCAAGGCCGAATTCCTTCTCGGTCTTTTTCAAAAGCGATACAAGTTCTTTGACCTCTTTTTTACCCGTTACTTTTGGCAGCGTAACGACAAAGTTTTCCGGCAGGCGTCCGTTCGTCTCATTCAAAAAGGTTTCCGTAAAAAGCTTGTAGGTAGTGACCGCTCTCGCATAGATCTTTCCTGAAAGCGGCTTGATCCTGATGCCGGAAAAAGCTGTCAATGAACCTTCCAAAAATGCCTGTGCCATCTGCATTGCCGAGCGTTTCGCATCTTTGTCTTCCTCTTCGTCCGCCCTGAAACCGTAACCGTCCTCAAAATCTATCCGCAGGTCTTCGACAGGCTCAGAAGAAAGTTTTTCTACCGTCTTCTCATATACTTTCCACGCTAGCCACGCCGCACGATCTTCTCCTTTTGCCCGTTCAGGATCTTTTGTCACCTTTCCGATGAGCTTTTCAGCCGCGGCCGGAAAACCCGGAAAGGCCTCAGTTCCGAGCAGACGGACAGCTTGTGCAAATTCGATAAAGTTTGGCGCGTAAGTCTTGAGCGTTGCCAATGCGATCTTGCCCATTTTCTCCGGCGTCGCTGCCGAATAACGGTCAGCTCCGCCGTAAAGCACCTGCACAGGCGAACGTGCCGAAACATCCTTGGCCGCATTCCGCTTTTTCAGGTCGCCTTTGCGGTTCTTGATGATCAGCTGAACGCCCTCGTCGCCCTCGGTGATAATGGTTTTGCTCATTGGTCTTAAAAAAGTTCGTTTATTGCCTCTTCCAGATCCTTCACGCCCACAACTCTGATACCGAGCAGTTTCTCAAGCCCTTTTTTGTTCGATTCAGGCAGGATGAGTTTTTTGAATCCGAGGGTCTGGGCTTCTCTGGCGCGTGTCTGTGCCTGAAGAACGCCGCGAACCTCGCCTGTCAGGCCGACCTCGCCAAAAACAGCGACCTCAGGCGGTATCTGCAAGTTGCGAAAGCTTGACGCTATCGCCGCAATGATGCCGAGGTCAGCGGCCGGTTCGTCTATTTCCAATCCGCCCGCGATGTTGATAAAAACATCGTCACCGGAAAGCTGCATACCCAAACGTTTTTCCATCACGGCTATCAGCAGCGACGCACGGTTGTGGTCAAAGCCCTGACACATTCGGCGTCCGCTGCCAAATTTTGTGCCGCTGACCAGAGCCTGCACCTCTACAAGCATCGGCCGCGTTCCTTCCATACAGACAGTCACGACCGACCCGCTGGCACCTTCGGGGCGTTCCTGAAGAAAGAGTTCCGACGGATTGCCGACCGGGACAAGCCCGCTGCCGGTCATCTCGAAAACGCCGATCTCATTTGCCGCTCCGAAACGGTTCTTTGTCGCTCTTATTATCCGATGATTATGATGGCGGTCGCCTTCAAAATAAATGACCGTGTCAACGATGTGTTCCAGCGTTTTCGGCCCTGCGATAGAACCTTCTTTTGTGACGTGGCCGGTCAGAAAAACAGGCGTCGCAGTCTGTTTGGCAAACATCATGAATTGCGTAGCCACTTCACGCACCTGCGAGACGCTTCCCGGAGCCGATTCGATCTTTTCGCTGAAAACCGTCTGGATAGAATCGACGATGACGAGATCGGCTCTCAACGATTCCGCCTCTGCCAGGATCGAACTGAGATTTGTTTCAGGCAAGATAAAAAGGCTCTCGGCATTTATACCCAATCGCTCTCCGCGCATCTTTATCTGCCGTTCCGATTCCTCGCCTGAAACATACAGGACTTTTTGGCCGCTGCTGACAAGCTTTTCCGCTATCTGAAGGACGATGGTCGATTTTCCGATGCCCGGCGCACCGCCGATCAACACCAGCGAACCGGCAACGATGCCGCCGCCGAGCGTGCGGTCAAATTCCTCGATACCTGACGATGTACGCGCTTCGTCCTGCGGTTCTATCGAATCAAAAGCGACGGGTTTTGCCGAAAAACCGCTGCCGGAATAAGATCTGCTTTGTGCCTGTGCGCGAAATTTCTCTTCGACCATCGTGTTCCATTCGGAACAATCAGGGCATTGGCCGAGCCATTTGCGCGACTGGCTACCGCAGCTCTGACAGACAAAGATTGTTGCAGGTTGTTTTGCCATTAGTGTTCGGTTGTGAAGATTTTACACGATTGCGCAGCTAAATTCATTTTAGTTTTGCGGGTCATCCAGTCAGGTTGCCGTATATGGAAATTTAGCCCTTAATATTGTATGATTAAACAATGCAATTTCGTCTCATAAGTGAAAATCAGCCTCGCGGTGACCAGCCTGAGGCAATAAAACAACTGGTCGGCGGCTTGAACGAAGGAACGAAAGATCAGGTATTGCTCGGTATAACCGGTAGCGGAAAAACATTCACCATCGCGAATGTAATACAGGAAACTCAGCGGCCGACGCTCGTGCTGGCGCATAACAAGACCCTCGCGGCTCAGCTTTATCAGGAATTCAAGACCTTTTTCCCCGAGAATGCTGTCGAATATTTTGTTTCTTATTACGATTACTATCAGCCCGAGGCTTACGTTCCCGCTTCCGACCTTTATATCGAAAAAGAGGCGACGATCAATGACGAGATTGACCGTTTGAGACTTAGCGCGACGCGGGCACTTTTTGAACGGCATGACGTTATCGTCGTAGCGTCCGTTTCGTGCATCTACGGCCTTGGCGATCCTGATGCATATTTCGGGATGCTGATGTTCATAGAACCGGGAATGCAGCTCAAGCGTGAGGATTTTCTGAAAAAGCTGGTCGAGCTGCAATATGAGCGCGTCAATGTTGATTTTGAACGCGGAACATTTCGTGTTCGCGGCGATGTGGTTGAGATATATCCGAGCTATCAAGATCAGGCATATCGTGTGGAATTTTGGGGCGACGAGATCGACTCCGTTTCGACCATAGATCCGCTATTGGGCGAGGTCGTTTATAAACACGAAACGCGGCTGCCGATCTATCCCAAGACGCACTATGTGATGTCTAAAAGCACGATCAAGTCTGCCGTAAAGACGATAAAAGAAGAACTGGACGAGCATGAGCAGTTCCTTGTTTCTGAAGGCAAGGTCGTTGAGGCACAGCGGCTGCATCAGCGGACGATGTATGACCTTGAGATGATAAAGGAAATGGGATTTTGTCGCGGTATTGAAAATTATTCGCGGCATCTGACAGGCAAAAAGCCGGGCGAGCCGCCGCCGACATTGCTTGATTATCTGCCGCCTGACGCTCTGATGGTCATAGACGAATCGCACCAGACCGTGCCGCAGCTTGGAGCGATGTTCAAGGGCGACCAATCGCGAAAAGGGACGCTGGTCGAATACGGTTTTCGGCTGCCTTCGGCAAAAGATAACCGCCCGCTGAATTTTCAGGAATTTGAACAGCGTGTCGGCCAGACGATATACGTTTCGGCAACGCCGGGTCCGTATGAACTTCAACGGACAGAAGGCGAGGTGATAGAACAGATAATCCGGCCGACGGGTCTGATCGATCCCGTGGTCGAGGTTCGTCCGGTCAAAGGCCAGATAGACGACCTGCTGGAAGAATGCCGCGTGCGTGCCGAACGTAATGAGCGAGTTCTGGTGACGACGCTGACAAAACGGATGGCGGAAAACCTGAGCGAATATTTTGCTGAGGTCGGCGTAAAGGTCAGTTACTTGCACAGCGACATTGAAACGCTCGACCGCATAAAGATCCTCCGTGATCTGCGCCGTGGCGAATTTGACGTGCTGGTCGGTATAAACCTGCTCCGCGAAGGGCTTGATCTGCCCGAAGTTTCATTGGTTGCGATACTGGATGCCGATAAGGAAGGCTTCTTGCGTTCGGAGCGTTCGCTGATACAGACAATGGGCCGAGCCGCCCGAAATGCTGACGGCAAGGCGATACTTTACGCGGACAAGATCACGGATTCTATGCGGCATGCGATGGACGAAACAGAGCGTCGCCGCAAGATACAGGAAGAATACAATCGCGAACACGGTATTACGCCGACGACCATCGTAAAACCTATCGAGGCAACGCTCGTCACTGCCTACGAAGCAGATTATTTCAAGGTGCCGCTCGATCTGGACGTGCTCGAAGAATATTCGCCAAAACAGCTAAAAGAAACCATCGTCCAACTCGAAGCCGAAATGCGCTCCGCCGCCAAAGAAATGAAATTCGAACGAGCCGCGGAACTGCGTGATAAGATGAAATACCTGCGGGAACGTGAGTTTGAATACAGATAAGAGATCTTTTGAAGGGTGCTCTAAAGACGAGTTGAAAATAATGCAGAAAAAGCCTTATTTGTGAATTGTGCCTGATACTGAAGATTTTTCTCGGATTATTTAACTTACTTTTTTGTATTGTCCCAAAAGCTTTCTGAACGTGATGTGACGGGGTTATTTTTTGCGTGTTCTATCTGTTTTTCACGCATGCGGAGTTCTTCTTCTCGTTTTTGCTTGCGGATCTCACGATCAGGCAATGGTTTGCCTCGATCTCCCCAATAAAATCTGGTTGTGATAAATAGCAGTACGGCGCTTCCTAAAACGGTGAGCAGCAGCACCAGCAAGATCATCCAGACAAGAGAGCTCATACAATAAATTATAGAAACCGTGGCTCAGCCGGTCAAACCAACCACATGTTCTCCTGCATATTGTCGCGGACGGATTTGTAAAGCCCGCCTTGTTTACGATAGATTTCATATATGCTCGTAAAAACGCAGCCCGAAGAGTTTCAGGATTACCTGACCGACGCCAGCAATATGCCCGGCGGCCACGTTGAAAAGATCTTTCTGCCCGATTCTGCCGAAGAGATAAGCACAATATTGGCAGAAGCATATAACGACAGAAAGGCCGTTACCGTTTCCGGAGCCAGAACCGGAACCGTCGGCGGTGCGATACCTTTCGGTGGGTATGTGATCTCGCTGGAAAGGCTGAATAAGATCAAGAGCATCAACAAAGATACGATGTCTGCGGTTGTCGAACCCGGCGTTATCCTTGCCGACCTGCAAAAAGCGGTCGAGGCCGAAGGGCTTTTTTATCCGCCTGATCCTACGGAATGGAGCTGCCAGATAGGCGGCACCGTCGCGACAAATGCCTCGGGGGCCAGAAGTTTTAAATACGGTGCGACACGCGATTTTGTCGAAGGCCTTTCGGTCGCACTTGCTGACGGCAATGTGCTGAAACTTCGCCGGGGCGAGGTCATTGCAAACGGCGACGGCGTTATTGAGATGGCAACAGCAAACGGTCGTAAGATCACCGTAAAAACTCCTACCTATGAGCGGCCAAATGTTCGCAAGAATGTAAGCGGCTATTTTAATGAGCAGCCGCTTGATGCGATCGACCTTTTTATCGGCAGCGAAGGAACGCTTGGCGTCGTTACAGAGATCGAGCTTAAGCTTTTGCCAAAACCGAAAGCGTTCTTTTCTGGCATTGTTTTCTTTGCGGATGAAAAAGACCTGCTGGCATTTGTTGATGAAGTGAAGGCGATCTCAATGCTGGCTCCAGAGCGGGATCGAGTTGAACCTTACGCCCATACTGATGTGCCGGCTTCTGCAGCGGATCAGGTTTCTGCATCTTTGATCGAATATTTTGACGCGAATGCCTTAAAATTCATCTCTGAAAAATTTCCGGAAACGCCTGACGGAATGGCAGGTGCGATATTTTTTGAACAGGAAACGACCGAAGAGACCGAAGACGTTTTGTTCGAGGCGTGGAACGAGCTTTTGGAAAAACATAACGCCGACATTGACGGTTCTTGGTTCACAACGACCGAACAGGACAGGGAAAAGATGCGGGCGTTTCGCCATGCGTTACCTGTTTCGGTCAATGAACGCGTCGTTCGCAACAAGCGACGAAAGATCGGGACCGATATGGCAGTTCCCGATGAAAATTTCCCGGCATTCCTCAGATATTACAAGGATATTCTCAATGCAAGCGGCATGGAATACGTTATCTTCGGACACATCGGCGACTGTCATCTCCACGCCAATATAATGCCGAGAGATGAGGACGAGACCATAAAAGCAGGCCATATTTACGGACGCTGCATCGCTCAGGCGTTGATGCTCGGCGGCTGTGTTTCTGCCGAACACGGCATCGGAAAACTAAAGAGCAAATACCTCTATGTAATGATGGGCGAACGCTATTTGAACGAGATGGCCGAACTGAAACGGGCGTTCGATCCGAATGGAATTCTCGGACGTGGTAATATGTTCGACGGCCGTTTCTAGGCAAATTTCCTCATAACGGTTGTGCCCGTAGCAGGCTGAATAAATAATATGATCAAGGCGAGAGCGATGAAAGGCATATCTCACATGGCAGCTATCAATTCTTGAATAGTTTGGGTTCCAGTTTCTGCCTTAGAGTCAGGAAAGGTCGTTCAACTAGATAGAACGAAACCAAAGCCAACCCGATTGCCAGTATAAGGTTCAACGGGAACGAGGTCAGGGTTCCTGGATCATTGCGGTTGAGGAATATCTGCTGCCAGAGATACAGCGAATAACTAAGAGTGCCGATATAAGCCACAGGACGCAAATTAAGCACCTTACCCGGAAAGGATGAGCTGTTCCTGACAGCCCAATCAATACAAAGAGCTGTTGATATGTTGATCGTGGTTACGCAGAAAAACATAAAGATACGCGGCTGGCTGACATAGTTCAAACCTATTGCTAGGAGCGGGAAGATCAAGAAAACCAGTGAGCCTTGAAGCCGCTGATAGAACGAGCTTTGATCCAATGTGCTGCGGAAAAGAGCAAGCAAACAACCTGTCGCCAACGCATCAGCATTTGCCTGAAACCCGAAGCTAACCCATCGAAGATCAGGGTCAGGGAAAAGCATAAATGTGAACAGCCGGACAAATGGCGAGATGAATAATACTAATACCAAAATAGCAACTGCTTTTTTTCTGCCTAATAACAGAATGGCGGGCATGATGAGATAGAACTGTTCTTCTACTGCTAATGACCAAGTATGCCCTACATTCCAAGACGTTACTTGAGCGAAATTCGTTATATACAAAGCAGATGCGACCCAGTCAAAAAACGAAAGGTCTAATAACTTGTATATGGATAGGATCCCAATAGTGAAAAGAAATGCATAGTAGGGCGGGAAAATACGAAGAGTGCGTCTGTAATAGAATTTGGTCAGGTTAATATCGCCCTTGCGTTCGATCTCAGAAAGCAAGATCCCGGTTATCAGATAGCCAGAAATAACGAAAAAGATTCGCACCCCATAGCTACTGAGGCCAAGAAAATCTTTTTCAACGGGGAAACCTATCGTACCGGCCAAATGACCAAAAAGTACGAACAGAATAGAAATTGCTCTGAGTCCATCCAGTGACGGTATTCTGTTTGGAGGGACGGAGGAGATGTGGGGCAACCCTCTCATAGTAGTTCAAGATATAGACAATCGCCTTGAAAATTTAGGAAAAATCTCATGTCTTTGTGGCTATTAGGGTCATTATATTAAGGTTTGTTCGCGTTGTACGTAAATCTCAAGAAGATAATTCATTTAATGGATGATCTATGGTTTAATTTACCCAAAAGCCGATTTCATTGTTAGATCCGACTTATTATAATGAAACTTTTGCTCTTTAGTTAACTATTTTACTTAAGTCTAATCAGATATTAACCACTATATGGTAAAAGCCATCCTTTTTGATTTCAACGGCGTAATTATTGATGACGAACACGTTCAGTGTGCGGCTTACGCAGAAGTGATGAAGCCCTATGAGATAGATCTGACCGAAGAAGATTATTTCTCGCGAATGGGCATGAATGACCGCGTTTTCGTCCGGTCGGTTTTTGAAGAAGCAGGAAAGCCTGTTGATGACCAGATACTCGATTCGGTCGTCGGCGCAAAAACCGCAAAATGGCGTGAAAGCGTGATGGAAACGGTTCCGTTATTTGACGGTGTTGATAATTTCATTCGTAAATGCGCTAACGAACTGGCTCTCGGCATTGTCAGTATGGCAAAGCGCGAAGAGATCGATCTGGTTTTGGAAAAGACCGGTCTTGGCGAATGTTTTTCCGTGATCATAAGTGCTGAGGATATAAGCACGTACAAACCCGACCCGACCTGTTACCGAGAAGGTTTCAGGCAGATAGACCTTCACCGCATAGCGGCGTCGCATTTGCCTATGAATCACGACGAGTGTCTTGTTATCGAAGATTCTCCGGCCGGCGTGATGGCCGGAAAGGCGGCTGATCTGCGTGTGCTTGGCATTGCCAATACTGTTTCGTCAGACAAGCTGAAAGCGGCCGGAGCCGACGCCGTCGCGACGCATCTGGACGACTGGATGCCGGAAACTCTGAGAAGGGTTTTTGTTTAGAGATCTTTTTCACCGCAAAGAAATAGAGACGCAGAGAGAAATAGGACGCAACTAATATAATAGGGCAGCGGTTTAGGCTCCAGACCCCAGACTTTCCTTTTTCTCTTAGTTTCTCTGTGTCTCAGCGTCTTTGCGGTAGACTCCTTTTATCTTATGCCTGAACATTTAATTTCAAAGACCGAAGCCGAAGGCGATCTTCTGGCTTGTGCTGCTTATTTAGCGGAAGAGGTTGGCGGCAGCGATGATCGTTCGACAGCGATGTCGGCCGTTGTTGCCGAATATCTTAAACGCGACAATGTTGACCTCGCGGCAGAACTGGCAAATACGGTTGATGATCCCTTTGTCCGTGACCGGTTGCTGGTTGCGGTCGTTCGCCGATGTGCCGAACTGGGCGACGACGAATACGCGATCCAGCTTGCCGACGCCGTCGAAGAGGACGGAATGCGTTCGCAGGCATTTGCCGCCGCCGCTCTTGTAAAAGCAAGACAGGGCGACCTTGAGAAAGCTCGTGAACTTGCCGCATCGGTGCTTCATCCCGAAGACGTTCTGGCAGTGATAGCTCTAAAACAGGACAGCTCAGGCGACGAGGCGGCAGCACAGGCGACCATTGCTGAAATAGATTATGCCGGTTCGGCGGTTGCGGCATTGATAGCGATGGCAGCCGCCCGCAAAGATAAAGATGATGCAGGCAAGGCCGTAGAATTTCTGGAAAAGGCCGGACAGCTTGCCGAAGAAATAGAACACCGCGAAGAGCGCGTGAGGATGTTGGTTGATGTAGGCAATGCCCTGACCGATGCGGGCAGAAAGGACAAAGCGATAGGCACGCTGGAAAAAGCGCGTGGCCACGCAGAGGCTCTTGATAACGTTCATCGCGACACCTTGCTTTCGTTCGTATCGCAGGGTTTTATGCACGCCGGCAGCATAGATCTGGCAGACCGGACGCTTGATGCTGTTGCGGACAAAACACAGATCGCGAATACTTTGCTCGGGTTTTCCCGCGACTATTGGCGTCGTGAAGAAAAAGAGGACGCTCTCGAGGCTCTCGATGAAGCCTATGAGATATTGCGGTCGCAAAAAGATACTGAGACCCGCGACAGCAAGGCAAAGTTCGCGTTGTTCGGAAACATCGCAACGCAGTATGCCGCTTTCGGCAAGGGCGAACGTGCTATCGAAATAGCCGAAGGCATTGAGGACGATGAGCAATCGACATCGGCCCTTTCACAGGTCGCATATATAATGACGACGCAAAATGCAGACGATACCGCTCAGGCATCGCTCCGTTCGATACCTGCAGAAACAGACCGCGTATTCGCTTTGATCGCCATTAGCAACGCCGCCCGCAAGAATAATGAAAATGAAAAGGCTCTGTCATTCTTGAATGAAGCCGCTGAGACGGCAGAAGGCGTTCAGCAAATAGCCGCCCGTGCAAATGCTTACAGCGAAATAGCTGTCAGCCTGCTGGAGCTTGATGAAAAAGAAAAGGCACGTGAAACCGCTTCATTGACGCTCCAGGAGATCGCGCAGATGCGCGACGAAGGCATGCGTTCCGTTGCCCTCGCGAACCTTGCAGGCCTATACCAAAAAGCAGGATTTACGCTTAGCGACAAGGATAATGAATTGCTCAAAGCATTGCTGATACCGGACTCGTTCTAAAATAATATTGACCGCCGGTATGACCTATGGTATTACTTTTGTATGAATGTTGATAAGGTGACAATTTCCATAGATGCGGACATTCTAAAAAAGCTTGACCGAATGGTTAGGGCAAAGGTTTTTCCAAACCGTTCGCGCGCCATTCAGGATGCGGTCAGCGAAAAATTGAACCGCATTGATAAGAGCAGGCTGGATCGTGAACTAGACAAGCTGACCAAAGCAGATGTAAAGATCGAAAAAGCTCTTGCTGACGAAGGTCTGGCTTCGGAGGTTGACCAATGGCCGCCATATTAAGAGGCGACATCGTTTGGGCGGACCTCGACCCGACACGTGGCCGGGAACAAGCCGGAAAGCGTCCTGTGCTTATTTTAAGCAGCGACAGGTTCAATGCAAGATCGGGGACTGTGATAGGAATGGCGGTAACGAGCCAGGAGCCGAAGGTCGGCTTTCCGCTTACTCATAAACTTTCCGACAAACTGCTGCCGAAAACATCTTGGGTAAAGCTCAGCCAGATACGCACCCTGTCGGTCGAAAGGATCGGGAAAAAGCTCGGCAAAGCCACGCATGAGGAACTCGATCTCATTCTGGAAGGGTTGAATGAGATATTGTCTTGATGTTCGTAACGGATAAAAGGCGGATATTCATTTTCTGATTCTCGCTTTTACCCTTTCAACAGCATCTTCAAAAGGCGATGCTTCTATCTCCCCACGCAAGTATGCATCCAGCCTCTCTTCGGATTCTTTTGCCCAAAGAGATTCAATATAACTTTCATCTTCATCTGCATCGTCAAGGCCTTTCAAGAGATTGTGAGCCAATGCCGCTCTCTCTCTAACGCTCAACAAATTGGCGGCTTCTTCAATGCTTTTCAAGGTTGCGTTCATGACAATAATCCTACTGTATTATTGCTATTCTAGTAAACATCATTTGCTATCAGTTCCTCGAACGTGTCGCGTTTTCTTATCAGCTCAGCTTTGCCGTTGCCTTTTGTGAGTATCACGGCGGGCAGGTAGCGGGCGTTGTATTGCGAGGCTTGTGCAAGCGAATACGCACCGCAGTTTAGCAACGCGAGAACCTCGCCGGGTTGGACATCTTCCGGCAGCAGGCGATGATCGGGCAGGCGTCCGTGGCCTTCGACATCAAAATAAACGTCGCCGCCGTCACACAAAGGCCCGGCAACTTTATAAGGAAAGCTGTGTTCCTCGCCTGCCCGTTCTGCCGAGATCAGATGGTAGTACCACTTGTAAGTTTCCATCGAGAGCAGGATGTTAAAACCAGCGTCGGTCAGGAGCCAGTGATCCGCGTTCGGGGTCTCGCCTTTCGGCGTCTCTGTTTCCGTTGAGAGAACCACCCCGTCAGCCGAAACGGCTGCCACCCCTCCTTGGTAAGGAGGGGAGTTTTGAGCGAGCGGTCGCGTCTTGTGATTCCGCACCGTGGTTAGGCAAACGGCGGTGTCGGCGATGATCGAACGGCCCGGCTCAAGAAGAA
Source organism: Acidobacteriota bacterium (assembly GCA_019639215.1). Lineage (GTDB taxonomy): Bacteria > Acidobacteriota > Blastocatellia > Pyrinomonadales > Pyrinomonadaceae > OLB17. The sequence goes on along the minus strand of JAHBSH010000072.1, from coordinate 174 downwards.
GTGTGATGTCTTCTATCAGATCAACGGCATGTTCTATTTCGGCTTTTTCGCGAACCGCTTTCCACGCCTCTTTCAGAGCATGGTCAGGCTCGAAATCGGCTTCGAACATTTCGCGTTCATCAGCAGGAAAATCGTCTGCCTGAGAACGGTCACGAAGGTAATTTACGGGAAATC
>JAHBSH010000071.1 GCA_019639215.1 Acidobacteriota bacterium | reverse complement strand
GCTTACTCGTTTAAGCCGCGTTGTTACCGCGATCGATCCTAGATCCATAAGAAAATCATTTTCCATTACGAAACCTCCGCCAATATGTAGATGACTACATATTAGAACGAGGATAAATAAGTAGTCAACTACATGAATGAGGATTCTTTGATCTATTTAACTCAATTGCAGAAAGATCAAGAGGCAAACCAACCTTCCATGACAGATTTTTCGAGGATGATCGTTTGGTTGCGTTCGGGGCCTGTGGATATCAGCCCGATCTCTACACCGATCTTTTCGGAGAGAAAATTGACATATCTCTTTGCATTATCGGGAAGGTCATTGAAATTCGTTATCCCAAGCGTATCGGTCTTCCAACCCGGAAGTGTTTCGTAAACAGGCTTGATCTGTCTCAGATCGTGGGATACCGCCGGAAAAGTGTCTATGCGTTTGCCGTCGATCTCGTAGCCGACACATACCTTTAATTCGTCTAAAGCATCCAATACATCAAGCTTTGTAAGGGCGACTGAATCAAACCCGTTAAGTTCCGCCGCATATCGCGTTCCAACGGCGTCAAACCATCCGCAGCGGCGCGGCCGACGTGTTACCGAACCGTACTCGTTGCCGCGTTCACGGATCAAATTTGCCACATCTTCTTCATCATCCAGCATCTCCGTCGGGAATGGCCCTTCCCCAACCCGAGTTGCATAGGTACGGACAATGCCCAGGACGCCTGTGATGTGATGCGGCGGAATACCGGCACCGACGGAAGCTCCTCCGGCAGTAGGATTTGAAGATGTCACGTAAGGGTATGTTCCGTGGTCAACATCAAGCAAGGTTGCCTGAGCGCCTTCAAGCAAGATCTTTTTATTAGCCTTACGAGCCTCAGCCAAATAATGGGACGTTTCGCATACAAACGGCCGCAAACGTTCGATGAGTGGCGAGATCTCTTCCAGGATCTCATCAGCCCTTAAAGGCTGCTGCCCGAAAAGGACGATTATTCTATTAGCTTCTTCGAGATTTCTTTCGACACGCAGCTTCAATACATCCGGGGACATTGCATCAGCTACGCGAATTCCGCGACGGCCTGCCTTATCTTCATACGCAGGGCCAATGCCTCGCAGCGTCGTTCCGATCTTTTCGTTGCCAAGCCGTTCTTCAGAGGTGTGATCCAACGCACGGTGATACGGCATTATAAGATGTGCTCTGCTGGAAACCTTGAGCCGCTCCGGAGATACCTCTACGCCTTTCTCTTTGATCTGATCAACCTCTTCGAAAAACGCTTTCGGATCAATGACCATTCCGTTGCCGAGAACACATGTCTTATCCTGATGAATGATACCTGACGGCAGTAGCCGCAGAACAAACGCCTTGTCGCCTACATAAACGCTGTGGCCCGCGTTGTGGCCGCCTTGATATCTCGACACGACATCAAAACGGTCAGCGAGCAGATCAACAACTTTTCCTTTACCTTCATCGCCCCATTGGGCGCCTATTATTACAATTATCATGTGAATTCTGAGCCTTTACAGCGTTATATTATCACTTTCCCACTCGTCCTTAAGCAGGCCAAAAACATAAAAATCGTGAAACTGTCCGTTCAATATATCAGAGTGACGAAGACGGCCTTCTTGTACAAATCCGAATCGCTTGGGCACAGCAGCACTTCTGATATTTTTAACTGAGCATCTGATCTCGACCTTGTTCATTCCAAATTCATTGAAAGCAAGATCGATTAATTTCTCCGTTGCAGCAGAAATGATCCCCTTTCCCTCTTCGCCCTTGTCTATCCAGTAACCGATCTCAGTTTTTCTAACATTCGTGTCAAGATATACGAATCCTATCGAGCCTAGGAAAGATCCGCTTCGGAAGATACCGAAACTAAGTGATTCTTTCTTCTCTGCGTTATCAATTGACCGCTCAACAAAGTCCGATGCAGTTTCGAGCGAATAATCAGGGGTCAGCCATCTCATGAACTCAATAAGATGCTGTTCATTTCTTTTAACCGTTTCAAATATCGCTGGCGGATCGTTCTGAACAAATGGACGCAGTACAACACCGTCACCAATATCGATCTTTATTGACCTTAGATCAGGTAATGTCAATTTCCGCTCCCCAACGTCCACCTATATAGTTCCACGTATTTTCGGGCAGCGTTTTCCCAAGAATGGTCCTCACGCATTCCGTTTCGCTGGATGATATTCCACGCCTTCTTATCCGAATACGCAAACAAGGCTTCGTATATCCTTTCCAGAAATCGGTCTGAACGATACGGACCAAATTTGAATCCATTACCCGAAGAGGAAACGGCATCCCAATTCTGAACAGTATCTTGCAGTCCACCGACAGCGCGAACAATGGGAATAGTGCCGTATCGCAGGCTGTACATCTGATTGAGTCCGCACGGTTCAAATTTTGACGGCATCATGAACATATCCGCACCTGCTTCAATAAAATGCGCAAGGGGTTCATTATAGCCGCGGTAGATCCCTACCTGCTGCGGAGCATAATTACGCAGAGCCTGCCAAAACTCTTCATACTTCTTTTCGCCGGAGCCGAGCGAGACGATGTAAGCTCCGGCGGCAAGTATGTCACCTGCAACCTGCATCATCAGATCGATGCCTTTTTGTGCCGTCAGGCGAGTTATATTGGCAAAGATCGGTCGTTCAAGATCGACCGGCAATGAAAAATGTTCCAATAAGGCTTTCTTGCATTCAACCTTTCCCGATAGGTCATCAATGCTGAAATTCGCAGGAATATCGCTGTCCGTTTCGGGGTTCCAGACATCATAATCAACGCCGTTCGTTATGCCGATCAGCCTGTCGGAACGCTGTCTCGTAAGCCATTCCAAGCCATAGCCATACTCTGATGTTTGTATCTCTTTGGCATAGGTTGGCGACACGGTGGAAAGCATGTCCGATACGGCAAGCCCAGCTTTCATCGCCGAAGCATGGCCATCAAGGGCAAAGGCGTTTTGCTCAAATGCGTCGCCAAACCCAAACTTCCATAGGTCTTCCATTCCAAAACCACCCTGATAGGCCATGTTGTGGATGGAAAAAACGGTTCGTGTGTTTCGCCAATACGGATCCCAACGTCTGGCGGATGCGATCTCAACGGCTGCAAATCCGCAATGCCAGTCATTCAGATGAACTATGTCAGGTGCAGCTCCGATGCGTTTTAACAGTGCAAGAGCAGCGTGGTTAAAAAAGGCGAAGCGCTCGTGGTCTTCGCGATAGCCGTAAATGGAGTCTCTGTGAAAATATGAAGGGGCGTCTATAAGAAAAGTAGGAGAGCCATTAGCCTCGCTATAAAACGCCTTTGCGGGGTAAATGCCGCCTCGCCATTCGACATTCAGGTCATGAATCGCCGTGTCCCAGAGAAATTCTCCCTTTGTCTGCCAATAACATGGAGTTATCAAAACAGAATCGATCCCAACCGCCTTCAAAGCTTTTGGCAATGCACCCGCAACATCTCCAAGGCCTCCGGTCTTGGAGTAAGGCACCGCTTCAGCAGATATGACAGCGACTCTCATTTAGTTTTACAGGATCGGATCGTTGAAATTGAGGTCATGACATTTATGAAATGAAGGCGGCTTTGAACCGCCTTCTTGATGAAAGAACGTTAGGTCTGCATCGAGGCAAGGAATTCCGCGTTGGTCTTGGTCTTGCCGAGACGTTCGAGGACGACTTCCATCTGTTCAACAGGCGACAGCGGATTCAGAACACGACGCATGACCCAGATGCGGTTGAGATCTTCTTTCCCAAGCAGAAGTTCCTCTTTTCGCGTACCTGACCTTTGGAGGTCGATGGATGGGAACAGCCTCTTGTCTGACAGACGGCGATCCAGATGTATCTCTGAGTTACCGGTTCCCTTGAATTCTTCAAAGATAACGTCGTCCATTCTTGAACCGGTGTCGATCAGAGCTGTGGCAATGATCGTAAGGCTTCCGCCTTCTTCGATATTACGGGCCGCACCAAAAAATCTCTTGGGCCGCTGCAAAGCATTAGAGTCGATACCGCCGGAAAGTATCTTTCCTGACGGTGGAACGACCGAGTTATGAGCACGTGCAAGACGTGTTATCGAATCAAGCAGGATAACAACATCGCGTTTATGTTCAACAAGACGCTTTGCCTTTTCGATCACCATATCTGCAACCTGGACGTGTCGGGTCGGCGGTTCGTCAAATGTCGATGAGATGACCTCGCCTTTTACCGAACGCTGCATATCCGTAACTTCTTCCGGTCTTTCGTCAATAAGCAGAACGATCAGTGTAACTTCCGGGTGGTTTTCGGTGATAGAGTTGGCAATGGTCTGGAGCAGAACGGTCTTACCTGTTCGCGGCGGAGCGACTATCAAAGCACGTTGGCCTTTACCGATAGGCGTCACCAGATCAATGACGCGCGCAGAAATATTTTCCGGCCCGACCTCCATCTTCAACTGCTCATCGGGGTAAAGCGGAGTAAGGTTATCAAAAAATATCTTTTCGCGTGACTGTTCCGGAGCCTCAAAGTTGATCGCCTCGACCTTAATGAGAGCAAAATACCGTTCGCCTTCCTTAGGCGGACGTATCTGGCCAGAAACGGTATCGCCCGTTCTTAGGTCAAACTTTCTTATCTGCGAAGGGCTGACATAAATATCATCTGGTCCCGGCAGATAGTTGTATTCAGGAGCACGGAGAAAACCAAACCCGTCAGGCAGCGTTTCCAGAACACCTTCTGAAAAGATCAGACCACTTTTTTCGGTCTGTGCTGCCAGAACCTTAAAGATAAGTTCCTGTTTGCGAAGTCCAGATGCTCCTTCGATTCCCATCTCCTTTGCGACATGCGTAAGTTCACTGATCGACATGTCTTTAAGATCAGTAAGGTTGAGCAATTCCGCGGCCTGGTTCCCGTTATTTGATGCGGGAGCATCATTGTCAGAGGTTTGTTCTTCACCGTTGACGGGGGTCGTCGAATCTTGGGCGGAGTTTTCAGCTTTCGCCGGTCTGCCCCTGCGGGATGTAGTGGTTTTGGTAGCCATTGTTATGTAATGTTTGGAATGCACGCCAAATGAAATAAGGCATGTCAGGTCAAAATAAGATATGGACGATATCCTTTCAAATGCAAAGTGAAATATTAAACTCGGAGCAAATCGTATGGATTAATATGTAGTAATGCAAAGAGACGAGCGAAACGCTCTTCCGCAACCCTCTCGAGCTTTATGGATATTTAATTTATTACTACATTCTAATAAAGAAAGCAAACAAAAACTTATACTTTTTTTATAGCCGATGTGATCTTCGACCACAACTCTTCACGCCCATTTCCCTTTACAGATGAGTAGGGGATCACTTCACTTCCGGGCATAGCTGATCTTATTGCCTTAAGGTTTGCATTCATCTCACGGCTGTTGAGTTTGTCGATCTTTGTGGCAACAATAACAAATTCCCTTCCGTGGTGTTTCAACCATTCGTGAAGCATCAGATCGGGCGGTTTGGGAGGGTATCTCGAATCAACCAACTGAATGGAAAGTGAAAGCTCTTCTCTTTCTGACAAATAATCCTCTGCCATTTTCCCCCAATCAGCACGCATTGATTTGGAGACCTTTGCAAAGCCGTAACCCGGAAGGTCTACAAAATAGAAGCCGTCGTTGATCAGAAAAAAATTTATGCTCTGTGTGCGTCCCGGAGTGTTTGATGTTCTCGCTAATCCCTTTCTCAACAGAAGTGAATTCAGCAAAGAGGACTTCCCGACATTCGAGCGGCCAAGAAATGCTATCTCCGGCTTGCCGTCATCGACCCAGTCCTCCATTCGGAAGGCACTTTTAATAAATTCGGCGGATGTGATCTTCATTTGAAGGCCAATTTACTCGACCGCCGTCGATATATCCTGCGATACCGGTGGAGCATCCCACAAACGGGCATCAGACAACGGGGTTTCGATCTGCTCAGACTCCAGAGCGACAGTCAGAACCTCATCGATCGTATCAACAGTATGGATCGTCAAGTCATCACGGACCTCATCAGGAATGTCCGCAAGGTCCTTTTCATTTTCTTTGGACAAAATAAGTGTTTTCAGACCAAAACGATGTGCTGCCAAAAGCTTTTCTTTAACACCGCCAATGGGAAGCACTTTTCCGCGGAGCGTTATTTCCCCTGTCATGGCAACATCGTGGCGGGCGGTTCGCCGTGTCAGTGCCGACACCATTGCTGTCGCAATAGTTATACCCGCGCTTGGTCCGTCTTTGGGGATCGCTCCTTCCGGCACATGGATATGCAGGTCTTTTTCACGAAAATCCCGAGGGTCAATGCCAAGGGCAGCAGCCCGTGACCTAACACAAGTCAACGCAGCTCTTGCAGATTCCTGCATCACCTCACCCAACTTTCCTGTTAGTGTGACATCGCCCTTGCCGTCAACCAGTGTCGCTTCAACCTGCAGGACGTCGCCTCCTACCTCTGTCCAGGCGAGGCCGTTAACAAGGCCTATCTCACTCTTTCGTGCAATGTCCTGTTTACGGAAACGCAATGTTCCTAAAAGTTCCCTTGTCTTTTCGGCATCAATAACGACACGAAAATCATCTTTTGATTCGGCAACGACGTATTTTCTCGCGATCTTTCTCAGGCACGAGCCAAGTTCGCGTTCCAGATTTCTAACACCTGCCTCGCGCGTATAGTGCCGTATCGTTTCAAGAATACCGTCGTCCGTGAATTTGACCATGTCGGCGTCAATGCCGGTGCTTTCACATTGTTTCGGTATCAGATGTCGTTTTGCTATCTCGACCTTTTCGCGTTCCGTGTAACCGGAAAGGCTCAATATCTCAAGCCTGTCCTGTAGCGCCGGCGGAATGGTGTGAAGTACATTAGCCGTCGCTATAAAGAACACGTTTGAAAGATCATATTCTACGTCAAGATAATGATCGCGAAATGTATTATTCTGTTCTGGATCAAGTACCTCAAGCAGTGCCGCGCTTGGGTCACCCCGAAAATCGCGACCGAGCTTATCCACCTCATCAAGCAATATTACAGGATTCACCGTGCCTGCCCGCTTCATCAGCTGAACGATCTGTCCCGGCAATGCTCCTATGTAGGTCCTTCTATGGCCGCGTATCTCAGCCTCGTCATGAACACCGCCAAGGGCAAGACGCATGAACTTTCGGCCAGTCGCTTTCGCTATGGATTTACCCAGCGATGTTTTTCCTACGCCCGGAGCACCGACAAAGCAGAGTATGGTTCCCTTCGGATTCTTTACGAGCTGGCGAACTGCCAGAAATTCCAATATACGTTCCTTTATCTTTTCTAGTCCGTAATGATCTTCGTTGAGAATAAGTTCGGCTTCCTGAATATCTTCAATTTCTTCAGAACGATCTTGCCACGGAACGTTTATCAGCCAATCCAGATACGTACGTGATACGGTGCTTTCGGCCGACATCGGCGGCATTGCCTCAAGCCGTGAAAGTTCCTGAAGAGCTTTCTCACGAGCTTCGTCGTGCATTCCCGAAGCTTCGATCTTTGCTTTTAATTCTTCTAGTTCTGCTTTATCGTCCTTTCTGCCAAGCTCTTTGTGGATCGCCTTGATCTGCTCATTTAGATAATACTCCCGCTGATGCTTGTCCATCTGCTTCTTCGTGCGGGCGTGAATCGTACGGTCGAGCTGGCGTTTCTCTATCTCTTGTTCCAATATCTCGATCAGTTTTTGCAGCCTTTCAGAAACTGAGAAGGTTTCCAGCAGTGATTGTTTTTCCTCGACGCTAATACGCAGATGCGATGCCATCGAATCTGCGATCTGTGCAGCCGAAATACCACGAAGACTGGCGTGAAGAGCATCAGTATATGCATCGGGTGAAACACGAAGGAACTGTTCGACCAGTGTGTGGATCTTCTGCAAAAAGCCGTCTGTCCTGTAACCGGATTCATCAACAGAATCTACCTTTCTTACATAGGCAAAGAACATTCCCTCTGAATCTTGTTCAACCCGCTCGGATTGGCCCCGTTCGCGTCCTTCTACGACAACCTTTATCTGGCCGTTATCCTGACGCTGTGCCTGTAAGATCCTGCCGAGTGTTCCTACGGTGAATATCTGATCCGAATTTGGTTCATCAACCGTTGCGTCGTGCTGTGTAGCTAAGAATATGTCGCGACCGCCTGCCATTGCTTCTTCAAGGGCTTTGACGCTGCTGGGGCGACCGATCTTGAAAGCAACTTTTGTGTAAGGAAAGATTACGACATCGCGGATAGGCACCATCGGGTAGCGCCGAATGTCCGAAGGCATCTGATCTGAAAATTCCTGCATAATTTAATTTGGTGGCCGCCGGAGAGTGAATTACAAGATCCGGTTATGTTGAATAACTATATTTACTCAAAATTAACGGTGAATTGCAATCACCACGACGTTCCTCCTGACCAAACATTTTTGTTGTTAAACAGTGAAAGTTCGATTAGCGGCAAGTTTCTTTTTTTTCCGGAAATAATGTGTGATGTTTTGAACACGGTGCCAATCGAATAGACAGACCCAAAAAGGCGGTCAGAAAAACAACAAACGAAAATGTTAGCTAGTGATCTAACGGATCGTTCGTGTTCGAAACTTTTGTCGGTCTCCGCATAATGTCTTCCGCCTCTGAGTTTCCTCAAAATATAGCGGCCGAAATTTATGAGGATGCCGCAAAGAGTTCCGGGAGCTTTTCTGACAGCCTTTTGTTTTATTGGGGGAAAACTACTGTTGTGTGGGTAAGAATTATGCAGGATCGAACAGTTCGTGTTTATCGCCAACGGCGAACCCGACCGTTCTGCCACGATTATTGAGAAAGTGGACCTTTCGTAATCCTCTTTCATTCGCAAAAGCCGCAGCTTTTTTCAGGATGGCCATTCTTTCGTCATTGGACATCTTTTCCCAATCGGCCTTTACAATGCCGTAGAACGTCTCATCTGTTGACCTCGCCCCGACCAGATGTTCTGCCATTACCGTGCCTGCCAGGCTAATGTCATTCGCCTGTGGAGCGGCAGCTGATTGTGCCGTCGAAGAATCTGCCCAGAGAAATCCACCGACACTAAGTGCAACAATAAGGATCGTGGCCGCGAGAAGCCATTTGTTGACACCCAGAAGCTGGAAGGAAAACCATGAGTTCTTTTCTTTTTCCCGATAACTTTTCAGGACCGGAGCGGCATCATTACTCTCGACCTCTTCTTCGTACTCTTCGGCAGATTCAAAGATGTCTGCCATCATGAATGTTCGTCCGATCGTATCAGATACAAGATGGTCAAGATCTTCACCGTATTTTTGGTGAAGACGATCCAAATTCACGCGGTTTCGAACTTCTTCCGCAAGAGCTGAAAAACGGTTTCCAAGTTTCAGGTTGGTGTCAATTACGACAGCGAGAACATCAGGAAAGTAGAACAATTCACCGACATCTGATTTCAACTGACGAAGTCTGATAAATACACCGGAACCAAGCAGTTCATCAAAACCATTTATTGCTTCTATTTCCTCACCGAGAACTCTGAACTGTGCAACAGCGGCCGAGATCTCTTCACCATTTTCCTGAAGCGAATAGAGATTTATACTTGACCAGTTTTCATATAGCGTTTTGATATGGCCGTGTATCTCATTAAACGCGAATAAAAGGCTGCGATCTCCATCCTCATTCTCCCTTGAAAATAAACGGGTCATGACAAAATCGAATTTCCCTCTCACATCATCAGTAAATGGAGAATTCCGATAGAACCGTGCGAGAGAAATAAGAGCTTGGGAGCTGAGTGCGGGCCTTGAATTTTCACAAAATCTCCGAATGTTGGCAACGGAGATCTCCTTATCCCTTTCCGAAAGTTCGCCATACCACTTTTGTGTTTCCTGAAGGAGTTCATACTCCGCCTCAGAACAGTCAGGGGATTGCGGATCATCAGTCGCCTGTAAAAATTTATGAAGAGCTTTCTTTGTGTCAAGATCGTCAAAAGGAACCGGCACAAGACGCATGTATTCCCGTTCGACACCGGACAGAACGTGTTCGACCATTTGCATGCTCGAAACCTCTTCCATTGCCCGTTTTCGCAGAAAGTCGCGCGTATTTTTTGCGGCCTTGATCTCAGGAACATCGGCTGGGACGGTCTCTGCTTCCGAAACATGCGGTTCAGGGCTAGCAGTTTCCGCCGTCTGAGCCATTGCGGACATATTGACAGGCATCTCGCGATGCTCATCAAGAACTGGCGGCGTTGAGCGAAAGAGTTCATCAGCAGGCACACCATCAGCCAATTCTATGACGGTATGTTCCAGCAGATTCTCTTCTTTCAATTCTTCAATAAGGTCTTCGAAAACATTCATTCTGACACCTTCTTCAAAATGGCATTAGAGCATTGAACGGGAGATCGAAGTAAACTATTCTCCCAGATCTTCTTTCACGAAAGGCAGTACCTGTCGTATTCGTCCTGTCTGGTTCAGTTCATATGCAACCACATCTTCGCCGGTCATATTTCTTGTAGCGAGTATGGTGAATTCGGTCTGGAGATTCTCATCCGTTGGGGCGGTTGGAGCCATTTCGAATACGTATTCACCTTTAACGACCCTGTCTCCGACCGTAGTTCCAAATGGAGTGGATTCAACGGTATTGATTTCCGGTAAACGTCCAAATCGACGATTCTGGGTATAATAGCTAACCTGAGTTGAACTGATAGTACGAAGTGTGGCTATCGTGGCTCCATTTTCGGTCGTGCGCTGAGCCTTTCTCAGAGCTGGGACTGCCAGTGCGGCAAGTACGCCAATAATTACCACGACCAGAAGGAGTTCGATGAGTGAGAAACCATTTTCTTTCTTTGTTCGCATATAAGCCTCTTTTACGGAATAATTAACAACAGTGACATTTTTTGACACCATTTTTTGACATCAGATAACTATACTCTCCCCAAGATATTAGCTAAGTTGTTGATTTTCAATATCTTCCAGCCATGTAAACTACCATGGCCGGCAGTTGTTTGTGTATTAAAGCAATGCTCGTGCCATGCATTTCTGAGCCTGTTTTATAGACACTTATAACGCCGAAAAACTATTTTTAACTAGCCTCTTTTCATTTCCCTCGTTTTTTATTACACTTTGAACTTTTGCGGCGCGTTTTTCGCGATCATTATTTGATGGGGTTAACGAGAATTGAGTTCAGTAATTGACCAGACCGTCGAGATGTACGGTATCGACAATTGGGGCGCGGGTTATTTTGGCGTTAATCGAAAGGGGAATCTTGTGGTTCGCTCTCCGGAAAACGATAACCTTACTGCCGATGTCCGCGAGGTAATTGAAGATCTTCGCAAACGCGGGATCAACACACCTGTTCTGCTTCGGTTCCCGCAGCTTCTTGTAGGACAGATCAGAAAACTGCAAACAGCTTTCAAACGATCAATAAAGGAATACGGATATGAGGGCGATCACCTTTGCGTATATCCGATGAAGGTCAATCAGAATCGGGCGGTTATTGAAGAATATCTGCGTGAAGGTTCTCGATACAATTTCGGTCTGGAGGCAGGTTCCAAGGCAGAGCTTTATGCAGCCCTCGCACTGGAACAGGCAAAGGACAGCCTGCTCGTGCTGAACGGCTTCAAGGATCGTGATTTTGTTGAGCTTGCCTTTGCCGGAGCGGCAGCAGGAAAGAATGTCGTCATCGTTATTGAAAAGATGAGCGAACTGGGTCACGCGATCAGTTTCGCTGACAAGATCTCATCCGAAAATCCCAAAACAAAGCTTCCGATGCTTGGAGTCAGAGTCAAGCTTTATTCAAAAGGTTCAGGAAAATGGGAAAAATCAGGCGGTGAGGCGGCTAAATTTGGCCTTACCACAACCGAGATACTAGAGGTCATACGTCAGCTTCAAGATGCCGGACGTATCGATATGCTCAAGCTGCTTCACTTTCACATTGGTTCACAGCTTACCGACATCAAACGCATTAAGAACGCGATGAAAGAGGCTGCGCGGACATATTCAAAGATCCGGCAAATGGAGATAGATATTAAATATCTGGATGTCGGCGGCGGTATGGCTGTTGATTATGACGGTTCGCGTACCTCATTTGAATCATCTGCGAACTACAACGCCCAAGAGTTCGCGAACGACGTTATTTATGTAATAAAGACAGTTTGTGATGATGAGAACGTTCCCCATCCGACAATTATTCAGGAATCGGGGCGTTATCTGTCGGCGTATCACGCATTGCTTATTACAAACGTCCAGGAAGAGATCGAAACTGTCGTAGAGGACATAAATCCATTGTCTATAGATGAGGATGATCCTCAGGTCGTCAAGGAATTGTACGACCTTCGCGAAACAATAACAGCGAAAAACCATCGCGAATACTATCACGACGCATTGGAGCATCGTGAGGAGCTATTCACAATGTTCAATCTTGGCCTTATCTCTCTTGAAGACAAAGGTAAGGGAGAGGTGCTCTTCTGGGATGTATGTGAAAAGGCAGATCAATTCGCACAGCAGAAAAAGTATGTGTCGGAAGAGTTTGATGATCTGCGTCGGTTGATGTGTGCTAAATATCTGGCCAACTTCTCCGTCTTCAGATCAATGCCGGATAATTGGGCTTTGGAGCAATTATTTCCAATAATTCCAATACATAAACTCAACAAAAAGCCTACTGAATATGCTACTCTATGTGATATTACGTGCGATTCAGACGGAATTGTTGATAAATTCGTCGATCTTCACGATATAAAACCGGTTCTTGAGCTTCACGCATTGACGCCTAAGGAACCGTATTACCTTGCAATGATGCTTGTCGGGGCTTATCAGGAAGTTATGGGAAATAATCATAATCTTTTTGGAGTTCCGCACGAAGCGCACATTTATATAGGAGAGGACGGCCATATTATCAAAAAGGTAATCGCCGGTGACACATTGGCAGAAGCCGTCAGCACCGTTAGATTTGATGCTGTTCAGTTGCATGATCAGTTCAGACGGACGGTGATGAAAAAAATAAAGGATGGCGACCTCACCACCAGCGAGGGTAACAACCTTATAGAATTTTACGAGAATCAAGCGGACAGTTATACGTATTTGTCCCCTAACAACGGACAATAAGAGACCGTTTTGTTCTCTTTCCCCGGTTTCCCTCACGGGCCGGGAAGACATGACGCAGTATTTAATTTAGATATTACTCAGTTTCTATGGTAGCTCAAAAAAAATCCAAATCGTCAAAGTTTTTGACAGTTCCGACTCGCCCCGTACCAATTGACCGTGACCGGTCTGTAGCGGGTCTCCTTGAAAAAATGGAAGGTGCCGGTTTTGGCGCTAAACAGCTTGCCGAGGCTCATCGAATATGGCTAGACATGCTTGATGACAACACCACCATTTATGCCTGCGGTTCCGGCAACCTGATACCTTCAGGAATGCGGAGGCTGTTGGCTTATGTAATAAAGAACCGCTTTGTTGATGTTCTTGTACTTTCCGGTACTGTTTTGTTCCATGACATCCATGAAACGCTGGGCAGAAATCATTATCAGGCTCATGCAAGTATGGGAGATGATGAGCTGGACGCCGCTGACGTTCTGCGGATCGGCGATACATTGGCAAACCGCGAAGAATATCAGGAAGCAGATGAGTGGATAGGTAGTGTGATCAATCAGCTTGAGACAAGCCGTGCTTATTCCGTACGTGAATTCATGCATCTGACCGGACGCGAACTTGCAGAGATAGCTCATGAGGACGGAATTCTAACCGCCGCATTCAAAGCACGGATACCAGTCTATTGTCCCGATATTCTTAATTCGGAGCTAGCAGTCGGCATAGCGCGTGCAAAGTTTGACAAGAAACTACATCTGACATTTGATACGACCCAGGATACGCTCGAGATGATGCAGATCGCCCAGAAAACGCGCAATTCGGGTCTTATCACGCTTGGCAGCCAAAACAGTCAATCAATGCTGAACGTTAACGAACTGGCTTCGTACATCACTCGTTCAAAACCGCGTGGACATAAGTATGCCATTTCGATAACGACCGATTCTGTGCCGCTCGCCACACGTACACCGTCGTTTGCCGGCAATCATACAGAGGTCTTTGGCAAACTGCTCCGCGGAGCAACAACGGCATACGTTCCTAGTGATCCGTCGATCGCTCTGCCGATGATAATAACTGCTCTTTCACAAACAGCAGCCAAATTCATGAAAGGCCGCAAACGTCCGAACTTTACGTTCGCCGGTAAGGATATGAACATCGACGTGTCATAGTTCCCTTTTCAGACAAAAAACAAAAGCCGCCCGTTCTATATGCAGACGCGGGCGGTTTTTTCAGTGAGAACAATGGTTTACTCGACATTAAGTGAAACCGTTAACTTGAAAAATTTACCATCCAAAGCAAAACTATCTTTATGAGCGAATCTGCAGAACTTCCGATAAATTTTGGCGGGCTTGACGAGGAAGAATTTTCTTCTTTCGAAGGGGCGTCCGTACTTGTTCACCCTGTTTCATATGAAGGCACAGTGTCATACGGGACCGGAACCGGCGCTGGTGCGATGGCAATAGTCGATGCCTCGCGGAATATGGAACTTTACGAAGAAGATACGGATGCGGAGGTCTATAAGATAGGGATACACACCTTGGAGGAATTCACTCCACGCCCTACTCCTGAAAAGATGTTAAACGATCTGTACGATCGTTCCAAAGAACTTGTAGAAACCGGAAAGTTTGTCTGCACTCTTGGCGGTGAGCACTCGATCTCAGGCCCGGTAATTCGTGCCCATGCTGAAAAGTATCACGACCTGAGCATTTTGCAGATAGACGCTCATGCCGATCTCCGTGAATCGTATGACGGAACGCCTCACTCTCACGCATCCATAATGTGCCGCATGGTCAAAGACCTGCGGATACCTGCCGTCCAAGTTGGCATCAGGTCGATCTCATCAGATGAGATACGGCTTATAGAATCGGGCATCCCAACAAAGATATTTTGGGCACGCAACATAGTAGGTCGTACTGACTGGATAGACGATGCAGTAGCCGAACTAAGCGACAACGTTTATCTGACAATTGATATTGATGGTCTCGACCCAAGCCTTGTACCCACCACTGGAACTCCGGAGCCGGGAGGTTTGGGCTGGTATGAAACCTTGGAGCTGATAAAAAAAGTCGCGGCCTCAAAAAAGATCGTTGGCATGGATCTTGTGGAATATTCCTACGACCCGTCTTTCACAGCCCCGGCTTTTTTATGTGCAAAGCTTGTCTATAAAACTCTCGGTCAGATATTTCGCAACGACACGCCAAAAATTTCTGGTGCAACCGATCAAAAGAATTAGATCACCGATGCCTAAAAAGAGCATCTAAAATATTTCCGAACTGTTGACATTCTTTGCTCGTTTATCTATTTAGTGTTTAATGTCAGTTAAAGTTCGGACTCGGTTACTTTGGAGTATAAAATAATGTCACCAAGGATCATTCTTGTCACTGTTTTTATTGCCCTATCGGTTTTTGCCTCTGGTTGTCGTAACGGTCTTTTTGGCGGTGAGGATATACCGACCGTCCAACCTGAGTCACCGCCGCCTGCCGCGCCTATGGTCGTTGACGGCATGCGTACATCATACGCTGACATAGTTGAAAGGTCGTCACCCGCAGTGGTTCAGATCGCGGTCGAGGTAAGGTCCTCATCCAGGTCCTCAAGACCGGAAATGGAATCGCCATTGGACGAGTTTTTCCGTCAGTTCCCTAACCCACGCGGCAATGAACAGCAGAGACTTCAGCGCGGATTTGGTTCGGGCGTGATCGTTAGTGCTGACGGCTCAATAATCACAAATGCTCACGTCATTGACGGATCGGAAAAAATAACCGTTACTACCGCAGACAACAAGGAATTTACAGCGAAACTTGTCGGTATAGATAAACCCAGCGACCTGGCTGTGCTTAAGATCGAAGCTCAAAATTTGCCCTTTCTTTCGCTTGGAAATTCGGATACCGTGCGTGTCGGCGATATTGTTTTGGCTATCGGAAATCCGTTGGGTATCGGCCAATCAGTAACAGCGGGCATTATCTCAGCCAAAGGCAGACAGACCGGTCTTAGCTATGGCGGCAATTATTCATTCGAAGATTTTCTGCAAACCGACGCACCGATAAACAGAGGTAATTCCGGCGGAGCGTTGATAAATCTGCAAGGTGAACTTATTGGGATAAACTCTCAGATCTTGTCGTCCGGCAACAGCGGCGGCAATATTGGCATTGCATTTTCCATTCCGTCCAACATGGCAAAGAACATTCTTGAACAGATACTGGAAACGGGCCGTGTTCGCAGAGGTTTTCTTGGCATACAAATGCAAAACCTAACCGGAGATCTGGCAGAAAGCCTTGATATGCCTGATGCCTCGGGCGTTATAGTTAATAACGTGACACCGAATAGAGCCGCTGAAAAGGCAGGGATAAAGCGTGGTGATGTCATAACGGCCGTAAACGGTGAAAAGATCGTAGACGGCAACACGCTTCGGAATAAAATAGCCGGAACTGTTCCCGGTGCCGAGGTAAAACTAACCGTGATACGCGGCGGCGAATCGCAGGATATTTCCGTGACGCTTGATGAATACGATCTTGAAGGATCAGAGACATCCGGACGTGAAGAAGATCCGCAGTCTCCTCAAAAAGAGCCCTCAAGCGGACGGTTGGGCGTCAGTGTCGTTCCCCTTACACCGCAAATGGCGAAGCAATATGGTTCTGGTACAGAAACACAAGGTGTTGTCGTAATGGATGTAGCAGCAGACAGCGTTGCAGCCGATGCAGGTATCCAGAAAGGTGATATCTTAATGGAGGTCAATCGCAAAGCTGTGTCTTCCGGAGAAGAGGTCGAATCAGCTCTTCAGGGAGCCGCCGGAAAACCTGTGATGCTTCTGATCTCAAGAAAAGGGAATACTCTATTCCTAACTGCACGACTTAAATAATCCTTTTAGACAAACATAAAAAAAGAGCATCTGAAAGGGTGCTCTTTTTTTATAGCTAGTTCCAGTTTAGGGCTTTTCTCCTAGGTATGTTCCTATTAAGACAGCACATTTTATTGTCTATAAAGGCTTTATGTGTTAAAACACTCTCATGTGGAACAAATTGTATCTTGCTTTGTTGGGAATTTCGGTGATCGCTGTAGGCTTTTTTGTTTACTACTCGTGGAGCTGGCTGCAAAGCATAGGAGACCCAAGAGCAGCGATAGCGGGTTATGAATACCATTCCGGGATCAGTTCCACATTACTATGGATAACTACGGCGATCTTGCTGATAGCGGCAAATTTCTCTTTTGCCAAGTTCAGGCAGCCGTGGGCATTGTGGACCACATTTATTTATTTCGCGGTTTTCGTACTGATCAAATTCTTCTGGCTGAGCCTTACCGCCTCAGCCTTTCGCACCGATAAAGCCCTTGGGCATGACAACTCACTTATAGGCCCAATCTTTGCCGTGTTTCTGTGTGCTGGCTTCGGGATAATTGTCTTTGCAAATCACTTTCTCGCGGTGCGCATTCATGAACGCATTTACCCATCGCCACCCGCAGATGATCTGCCCGAAACTTATGACAATCAGACTATCGATGACCAAAAAGATCTAGAAGAACAGTCAGGCATTTAAGTACCGATCTTTGTCTATTGAGATCTACCACCCGCCGGGACGTTCGTGCTCTACCTTGATTCCGGCTTGCTCCAGCTGGCTTTTTACCTCCAAGGCATGCTCCGGATCGCGGACCTCGAGGACGGTTTCTATTCCGACGCTTCCGATTGGAGCGAGCCAGATGGCGCGTTGATGATAGACCTCGATGACATTTGCACGGCAATCGGCGATGATGTCCAGCATTCTTGCGAG
>JAHBSH010000070.1 GCA_019639215.1 Acidobacteriota bacterium | reverse complement strand
GGACGGCTCAAAATTGTATTTTTCCTTCCATATCTTGAACGGCGGATTGTCATAAGTCCACATGCCGTCGTCCGCAAAAACGAACGGCACCCACAACACAACCAAAAGCAGTAAACTCAACAGTTTTTTCATATATTTTACTCAGGTGATGATGACTAGATAATACCCCAAAACATGCCGTGCAAAAAGTTGGCTCAATCATGAACGGCCTGATGTTTATTCCTCAACTTCTTCCGCTTTGCGTTCAGGACGCATGTGCGGGAAGAGGATGACATCGCGAATCGAGTGTTTGTTGGTCAGCAGCATTACGAGGCGGTCGATGCCGATGCCGATGCCCGCGGCGGGCGGCATTCCATAAGACAACGCGCGGATGTAATCTTCGTCCAGAACCATCGCCTCTTCGTCACCGCCTTCGCGTTCCTTCATCTGATCGACAAAGCGTTCGTACTGCTCTTTCGGGTCGTTCAACTCGCTAAACCCGTTCGCGACTTCCATCCCATTTATAAACAGCTCAAACCTTTCGGCAATGTTCTGATTCTCCGGCGACGCCTTTGAAAGAGGTGAGATAGATTTCGGATAGTCGATGATAAAAGTTGGCTGAACAAGTGTTTCTTCAATTTCCTCCTCGAACTGAGCAATATCTGAAGCAACATCCGACATTTTCGTCCGACTAAATGTTGAGAAATCTATCTCATTCTCGCCGTATTTCACGATCAGGCTGCCGTTGTTCGCCTTTGCGACAGCTTCCTGGATCATCTTTTCGGCAAAGTCCATCATGCCATTTACGTCCATGTAGGCGCAGTAAAATTCGAGCATTGTGAACTCGGGATTGTGCTTTTGCGAAAGTCCCTCGTTGCGGAAATTCCGGTTCAGTTCATAGACCTTTTCAAAACCGCCGACGACCAGCCGTTTCAGGTAAAGCTCCGGCGCTATGCGTGCATATAGCGGTATGTCGAGCGCGTTGTGATGCGTTTCAAAAGGCTTTGCCGCCGCTCCCGTCGCCTTTGGCGTGAGCATCGGCGTTTCGACCTCGACATAGCCGTTATCATCCAGATACCGCCGCATTCCGCTGACGAGCTTTGCCCTGCGTTCAAAGACCTCGCGAGTCGTAAGTCCGTCATGTTCAACCTGAAGGCTTGAAGCGATCAGATCAGCGTAACGATAACGCCGCCGCAGTTCGGGATCGGCAATGCCGTGCATCTTGTCCGGCATCGGCAACAATGCCTTTGCCAAAAATTGCAGCTTTTCTACGTGGACCGACACCTCGCCGGTGTTGGTAACAAATAAATAGCCCTCTACGCCGATCAGATCTCCGTGATCGACCAACTGCCACAGCGTCCAGCCGTTCTCTTCGTCGATGGTATTTTCAGCGTCATTGCGTATCAGGGCAAGCGGCCCTTTTTTGTTGCAATAAATTTGCAGCTTATCAAGCCCGTCTGTCAGATGAACAAAATTCCCTCTTGGCGGCGTGGTCAGCCTTCCGGCAATGCGAACCGTCCCAAAAGCTTTCAGCCTTTCGTTCATCGCATCTTTTATTTCTGCGGGCGGACGTTCGCCTTCGGCCAAATTTGCCTTGATCGCGGCCATCTCGGCCTCAACCGCTGTCACGCCTTCAAAATGTTTTATCGACGTTATTGTATCTTCGCCGCCGCTTATCGCAGTGCGGGCAAATTTATTCGGATACACGTTGCCGACAAGTTCAGCGATCTTTGCCAGATGCTCTTGTCTTGCTTCGGTCTGGTCGTTGGGTTCAATTATTTCGTCAAATGAAGGAATACTCATGGCTTAGTACTAAATAGTAATGAATTTTTGATTAAAGCAAACATACCCGTTATTGCGCAATATGTCACAGCCTTAGCTGACATATCGCCTGACCCGAAATTGAAAATTTGGGCGAACTCAGCAGATAACTTAGAATGTCTAAACGATCAAATTCAAGAATAGGAGACTATAGATGAACGAAAGCTTTGATGCATATCTTAGAAAGATACTTGATCTTCTGAATTACAATATCTTCGCTCTCGGCGACGCCAGAATAACTCCGCTTAGTATCGCTTACATTCTTATTTTTGCGATCGTTATCATCTACATCTCAGGAAAGCTGAGAAATCTGCTTATCTCTAAACTGCTTCAGCGAACCAGGCTCGATGTCGGAGCACAGCAGGCAATAGGCACCATCTCTCGCTATCTGATGCTTTTTATCGGCTTTTTGATATTGCTTCAGACGGTCGGCATCAACCTGACAACGCTGAATGTACTTGCCGGTGCGGTCGGCATCGGTATCGGTTTTGGCTTGCAAAACATCGCAAACAATTTTATCAGCGGCCTTATCATTCTGCTCGAGCGCCCGATAAAGGTCGGTGACCGTATAGAGGTCGGTCCAGTTCACGGCCGTGTCCAGTCCATAGGAGCACGCAGCACAAGTATTCGGACCAATGACAACATTGCCATAATCGTTCCAAACAGCAAATTTATATCTGAAAATGTCATTAACTGGAGTTTTGGCTCAGACATGGTCCGCTTTCGCATCCCCATAGACGTTTCTTATGACTCAGATGTTGATCTTGTAACAAGGGTTCTGGTCGAATCTGCAAACGAGTTGGACGACGTTCTGAAAGAGCCCTCGCCCTCGGTAAGGTTCATTAGCTTCGACGACAGTTCGCTTCACTTTGAACTTAGAGCGTGGAGCCGGACAATGCTTCACCGGCCCGGATTCTTCAAGAGTTCGCTGAACTACGTCATCCTTAGAAACTTTCGGGAACATGGCATCGAAATACCGTTCCCTCAGCGTGATATCAATATTCGCGGACAGATACCTCTGGCTGATGAGCCGCGTCCCGAATAAAGCCTCGTACCATGACGGTATGTTTTGACTTTTGTTATTCGGAATACCCGGTTTGTGTGTGCGACAATTGAACCACCGTAAGAGAAAGCCCCCTACAGGAACTTTCTCTGCGGATAGCTGTGTTTATGGAAAGTAAAGAAGCACTGAGGAATGCGGTAAGCGAGGTCGCAAAACGCTTGAACGAAGGGTCGCGCGTCATCCAGCTTGGAGGGCTGACATCCGTTTCTGCTAAGAGTCTTGTGCTTTCACACCTTTCCGGCATCCATAACCGGCGATTTGCCGTGATCACCGGAAACAATGCCTCGCTCGGCGAATGGGTTTCAGACCTCAGATGCTGGAATTCCATCAATAGTTCAAAAGAGCGTGTCGTGGGACTTCCGTCATTTGAAACTGAGATATATTCGTCCATGTCTCCTCACGCCGAAACGCAGGAAGAGCGTGCCCTTGCACTGTGGGATCTTGCTGCGGCCAAATACGACATTGCGGTCCTCTCGGCAAGATCTCTGGCATTCAGAACTATCAAACCGGATCAGATCGAAGATCTGGGTATAAGGCTGGAGGTCAATGCAGATATTTCCCCCGATCTTGTTATTGCTCGTTTACGTTCGTCAGGATTTGTCCGCGAAGATCCGCTCTTCAATGTCGGGCAATTCTCTTTGCGCGGAGGCATTGTCGATGTTTGGCCCGCAAATTCTGAAATGCCGCTGAGGATAGAATTTTTTGGCGACACGGTCGATTCCATAAGACAATTTGACCCTGAAACACAATTATCAACGGGGCATATCAAACAGGTCTCAATAGCTCCGATGCGTGAGTTCGCCGTTACCGAAAACGAACTTCGCGATTGGGCCGCGATCGCCGAGGAACGCTTTTCAGAAGATCACCTTGCCCGAAGTCTGAAGGACCGAACGGATTTTGCCGCACAAGGCGAGACATTTTCAGGCTGGGAATTTTTTCTTCCGCTTTCTAAACCTCGTGCAGGCTCTGCTTTTGATTATCTCAAAGACGCGATCCTTGTAATTGACGAACCTCTCGACGTCGAAGCTTCGATCACCGGACTTTTTGACGGTCTGGAGCGTCGCCACGCCGCTTTGTCAGAAAACGGAGAGATCGGCCTTAAGCCAAACGAACTGTTTCTTTCACCTCAAGAGTTGCGTGGCGAACTTGACCGTCATGGGCTTATCGAGTTTCGAGCTTTGGGGCGACAGGCTGCCGTTACTGATGATGACCTGTCAGTCACCGAAACATCGACAACAGGGCAACTCTTTTTATTTCCTGTTTCCGCATCCACACAAAAAGAGATCGAGCTTACATCGAGGCCGACACCGAAATATAGAGGCGACATAAAAAGCTTTGTCGCAGAGATCGAGAAACGCGGAACAGACGGCACGCGTATCCTTATGCAGACACAGGGCCTTGCCGAACGGTTCGAAGACCTCTCACGCGAAATGAACGCTGCCTTGCCGGCAGATGCGGTCATTGTCGGCAGTTTGTCTTCAGGTTTTGAACTGCCTTCGTCGAACCTCAGCTTTTTCACGGAGACCGACATATTCGGCCAGAACGTAACCGAAGATGTCAGACAGTCAGGCAATGCCTCACGGCGAAAGCGTTCAAAGCTCGGGGCGTTCGTTTCTGATTTCCGTGACCTGAAACCGGGTGATTATGTCGTTCATGTCGATCATGGTGTTGGGCGTTTTGACGGCTTACAGACGATCTCGACGCAAGGAAAAGAACGCGAGTTCATGCTTCTTGTCTATGCCGACAACGCAAAGCTTTTTGTGCCGGTCGAACGCATGGACCTCGTTTCCAGATATTCATCAGGTGAGGCAACATCGCCTTCACTTGACCGTCTTGGCGGCATCGGCTGGCAAAAGACCAAAGCAAGAGCAAAACGCGCCATGCGCGACATGGCCGACGAGCTGCTTAAGCTATACGCCGAACGCAAGCTGGTCAAAGGCTATGCCTTTTCGCCCGATGCGCCTTGGCAGCACGAGTTTGAAGATGCTTTTCCGTTTGAGCTGACGACCGATCAAGGAAAAGCCATCGAGGACGTAAAAGCCGACATGGAAACCGCCGAACCGATGGATCGCCTTATCGTCGGCGACGTTGGTTACGGCAAGACCGAAGTGGCAATGCGTGCTGCTTTTAAGGCAGTGATGGACGGCAAACAGGTCGCCGTTCTGACGCCAACTACCATCTTGGCATATCAGCATTTCGAATCATTTACACGCAGATTCGCAGCTTTTCCCGCAAAGATCGATCTTCTCTCCCGATTTCGCGGCCCTAAAGAGCAAAAGAACGTCGTTGCCGCAGCTGAAAAAGGCGATGTCGATGTTCTGATAGGAACTCATCGCATCCTTTCAAACGACGTTTCTTTGCCAAAGCTTGGGCTTGTCATTGTTGACGAGGAACAGCGGTTTGGCGTGGCTCATAAGGAAAAACTGAAACAATTGAGAAAACGTGTCGATGTCCTGACACTATCTGCTACACCGATTCCGCGAACACTAAACATGTCGCTGCTCGGTATGCGTGATATGTCCGTTATCGAGACGCCGCCGCGCGACCGGCTTTCGATCAATACTCAGGTCGTTCAGTTTTCTGAGGGCGTGATACGCTCAGCCATCGATCTTGAACTTGCAAGGAACGGACAGGTTTTTTTCATCCACAATCGTGTTGAGACCATCGAAGCCATTGCCGCTCTGCTCCAAAAGATCGTTCCGAATGCCCGCATCGCCATCGGCCACGGCCAGA
The DNA here is from genome assembly GCA_019639215.1 of Acidobacteriota bacterium. GTDB lineage: Bacteria > Acidobacteriota > Blastocatellia > Pyrinomonadales > Pyrinomonadaceae > OLB17. The sequence continues at coordinate 12,217 of JAHBSH010000070.1, read as the reverse complement.
TGAATGAAAAGGAAATGGAAAAGGTCATGCTGGACTTCATCGATTATAAATACGATGTTCTGGTCGCCACTACGATAATAGAGAACGGCATTGATATCCCGCGAGCCAATACGATCCTGATAAACCGTGCTGACAATTACGGCCTGTCACAGCTATATCAGCTTCGCGGGCGCGTCGGGCGTTCCAACAGGCGGGCCTATGCGTATATGCTGATCCCCGCAGAGTTGGAACTGACGCCAATTGCCCGCAGGCGGCTTTCGGCGATACGCGAATTTTCCGATCTCGGAGCGGGTTTCCGCATTGCGGCTCTTGATCTGGAACTGCGCGGTGCCGGAAATCTGCTCGGCGGCCAGCAATCAGGACATCTTGATGCACTTGGATTTGATCTCTATACCAAAATGCTGGAACGCACGATCGCTGAACTTCAGGGCGAGGAAGTTGCTGACGAAACCAGCGTTTCGATAAACCTTGGAATTGATGTCTCGATACCAAAGGATTATATGATCGAGGCAAGCCAGCGGCTCAGAACATATAAGCGTATTTCTTCGGCAAGCTCCGAAGAGGAACTTTCGCGTATCCATTCAGAACTTCGCGACCGTTATGGTAGCGTGCCCGAATCCGTCGATGCCCTCTTCGATTATGCAAGGGTCAGACGCCTTGCGGACGAAATGGGAATAATTTCAATCGACCGTTCTGCCGATGGCATTGCAGTAAAACTGTCAGAACGAAGCAAGGTAGATCCGGAAAAACTGATGATGCTGATAGATCAAGACCCGCAGATCAAGTTTTCCACGAATGGGATCTTGCGGATCCCATTAGGAAACGAAGAAATGATGAATTCGCTTTTGGAGACAATTAAAAACATTCGCGCCTGATGTTGGTAAGTAGTTATCTTTTCTTCACTGTCCTAGATGCGAAAAAGTTGTAAAAACCTGATAGAATGCTCCATTGTTTCTAAATGCCGGTTTTTGATTTAAAAGCTCTAGGCATAAAACCAATTTCCTTTCGATAGCATCATATATGCCCGTAAGGAAGATTTTTAATACATCTGCTCATATTTGGAGTTCATTTATGTTCCGTTATTGTAGGTCATTGTTTATTTTGTTTGTTGCCGCGGTCTTGGTAAGCCCTGCATTTGCTCAGGAAACCGAGGAATATGTTGTGGATGAGGTCGTCGCACAGATAAATGATGGCGTTTTGACGCTTTCGCGAATAAAAAGAGAGAGCAAGCTGCTTGTAGATGCCCAGGTCGAACAGGGACGTTCGCGTGAAGATGCCCAGCGTGAGGTAGATGAAAAACAGGGCGAAATGATAGCGAACCTCATCAATGAGGAGCTTTTGATGCAGCGAGGTAAGGAATTGGGCCTGGAAAGAGAGGTCGAAGCAGCTGTAAACCAGCGGTTCCTTGAAATGATGAGGCAGTATGACATCAAAACCCTCGAAGGTTTATTTGAAGAAATGCGTAAAACAGGTGTAAATCCTGATGATGTCAGGGACGTGTGGCGAAAACAATTGACCCGCGAAATGGTCATCCAGCAGGAAGTTCACAGAAAGATCTATTGGGGTTCATCCTCAAAAGACCTAAAGGACTATTTCGAAGCCAACAAGCAGAAGTTCACAAAACCCGAGACCGTTACGTTAAGCGAGCTTTTTCTTAGTTTTGCCGGACGCTCAGAAGCCTCTGTCAGAGAAAAAGCGAAAGAACTCCTCACACAGCTTCGCGGCGGAGCCGATTGGGAAAAGATTCTGCTTGAAAATTCTGACCGTCCTACAGCGGCACAGGATAAAGGAAAAATTGGAGTTCAAGTGGTAAGTGACCTTAACGAAAAGGCGTCAGCAGCCTTGAAAGGGATCAACGCAGGTGGTTACTCTGAACCGATCGAGGCAGATCAGGTCGGAATTTCTATTTTGCGTGTTGATGAACGCTCGGCAGCAAGCAGTGAATCTCATTTTGACGAGAACGCTATCCGAATGGCAATAATGTCTGAAAAAGCTGAGGCAGAAGGCAAGAAATATATGAGTTCCCTGCGGCAGGATGCTTATATAAAGATCAATGATTCGTACAGGCCGATAGTTGCCCCGATACTCTTTGCCGAAGAGCGTAAAGAAAGATCCGGCAACTGAATTATTTCTAGAATTCAAAAAAGGCAGATGACTTTACGTCATCTGCCTTTTCGTTTAGAACCCCAATATGAACTTAAAACTTAAAAAAATTATCTACGAACTCAGCGTTGAGTCGATATTCGGCAATATCTACTTTCCAAACAAACTCGTAGACACCACTATTGCTATCAGTTACATAATGTGCGGTGTAGCTGTGCGGAAGAACAAGACCATCGACGGCCCTATGTTCACCGTAGGTTTCCGTTAATGTTTGTTTCACCCCTGCCTGACGACCTAACTGCCCGAAGGTATCGGGAGAGGATTGAATTTGCCGAGTGTAAACTGTTCGGAGATGATGGAATGATTTGGCGTCAAAATACATCCTTACAGAAAACTCCTGAGATCCGACGCCTTTCGGAGTATATTCTATGCCTACGGTCTTTTGTCCATCTACATTCTTGCCACCAACGTTGCGTATTTTTGATCCGGTTTCCTCAGTATTGATAAGAGCCCATTTACCGTTCAGCACGCCTAAAAAGAGTCCTTCACGAAGGAGCGAGTCATGGTCGGCTAAAAATGCTCCAAGCGGTGACCGGGCTCCCGCAGTCACAAATGGCAATTCAGTCTTCTCAGCAAAATAACCTATTTTTTCATTAGGATATTCTTGCGAATTTAATTGGAGAAAAAACATCTGATTGTTTTTATCAGAAGCAATAACAGCCCTTCCATCTGTTTCCTTTGCTGGCTGCTTTGAACGAAACTTTACGGAGCCAGCGGCGGCCCGTTTCTCTATTTTTTTAAAATTCTCGATTCCACCGATCGCCTCAATGTGTTTGGCGATAACTTCCTCAGCTTTGAGTTTTTGACTAAAAGCAAAGGATACAGAAACAGCGATCATTAAGACCATCAATACATATCTCATTGATTTCTCCTTTATGTTTCCAACCATTCATTTGATCCGGTCATTCTATTCTCGTAGAAACCTGTGATCTAGATCAGAAGTGTTATTTAGTATCTTGAATGAGTAAATAGTATCAAACATTCGCGGCATGTAAAATAAAAAGAGCCTTTTAAGTTCTGCCTTCTTCAACCCTTAGCTCCCATTCCGCTCTCGCAGGATGTAATTTCTAGATCAGCCTCAGATTCGACGAGGCCGTCGCCGTAAACGCGCCTTTCAGCAAGCGTCGCAAAATAAGAAGTGATATTGTCCAGTATTTCCTGAACAGAATGAGAATGATATAGAGTTTGTCTAAATTGGGCACCGCCCGGCAGTCCTTTTGTAAATTGCCCCGCAAGCTGTTTCATCTTGCCCAATGCGGGAAGCTCAGGCATTTCCTCAAGACACATTCCAAAAAATTCGAGCAGCACCGCCTTTTTTTCTTCAACATCAGGCTGATATGGTTCGCGGGCGTTCAAAACATCATCGAACTGGCGGAATATCCACGGGTTCTGCATTGCACCACGGCCTATGAGAATGCCGTTAACACCCGATTCACGCCATTTTTGAAAGCCGTACTCGAGCGTGGTGATGTCGCCGTTACCCGAAACCGGAATGCTCACCGCCTCTTTCACCTGTCGGATCAGATCCCAATTCGCAAGGCCTTTGTAACCCTGTTCACGTGTGCGACCGTGGACCTGTATGTGCTCGACGCCGCACTGTTCTGCCATTTTTGCCACGTCAACTACGTTTATTGAGGCATCGGTATAACCAGTACGCAGTTTTAGCGTCAACGGTATCGAAATGCTCTTTTTGATCTCTTTCAATATCGTCTCAAGTATTGCCGGTTCGCGAAGCAATCCCGATCCGCCGCCGTTCTTCACCACCTTAGGAGCCGGGCAGCCGCAGTTCACATCCAAAATATCTGCACCGACCTCTTCGGCCATCTCGGCGCCCATCGCCATTCGCTCCGGCCGCCCGCCGAATATCTGCACCGCAAACGGCCTTTCCTCTTCGTCAAAATGCATCTGCCGCTTTGATTTGGGATTATGCCGCGTCAGCCCTTCGACCGAGATAAACTCCGACACGACCAGACCAACACCGCCCCGCCGCTTTATCAGCCTGCGAAATGTATAGTCAGTTACACCAGCCATCGGCGATAATATCAACGGCGGGTTTATCTCAATATCTCTGATCTTAAATGGCTTCATTGAAGTCAGGAACTGCTTCGGTATTCAAATGGTTATCTCTCCAATATTAACCAAAACTATATCACAGCAAGTTTCCTGGAATTAGACATGCGATCCTATGTTCAGTTAAGGCTTAGTGTTAATTGTAGCGGAAAAGTGGTGTTAAAAGTTCCCAAAAGCGAGTCATCCCTGCCCTTTGTTCTGCCACTGTCCTGAAATTCAAATCTTTACGCGGATCTGTCGTGTCCAATACGATCCTAAATTCCTGAGTGTCGTTCGTTAAGATGAATTCCTCTGTTTCAGCGTGACCGATCCCATAGCCGCTGCCATCAGCTTCTTTTTGCCAAACTATCACCTCGAGTTTGTATTTACGTCCGCCGAACCATTCCATCTGAAATTGGCCTGAGTCATCTGCCACAGGCTTATCGAAAAACGCGCTGCGTTCGAATTCCACATCTATCAAATCAACTTCTGCTCCTGCGGCTGGCTGCCCATCTTTCCATAATACCGTTCCTATTAACGGTAGTTTCTTTAGCTTTTGAGGTACTGCAAACTTCAAGCCGTTTATTTTGGTTCCAGGACCTATTTCAATGACTTGTGCCTCTTTACGGTTATGTTTTAACGGATAAAATGTTGTTGAATACGGAGCCTCTTCATCCGGTTTCTCTGTGTAATTAAGTGATAGATGATACCTGCCGGCGGGAATACCGTTGAATTCAAACTCTCCATTTTCATATACCCCGGCCCAGTAATTATTAAATCCGCTATCTCGTTTGTTCTTTTCAACCGGTGTAAGATGTAGTGTGATGTCATTTACAGGCGTCCCTCTATGGTCAACAGCCTTTCCGGCAATTCTACTATTATTCTCCACCCAGAAAGTTTTGACCTCACATTTAAGGTCAGTAACTTCAAATTCAATAGGATCTTTTGAGTAGCGATCAGAATAAGACAAAGTATCGTCTATTACAGGCTCGGCAATATACTTACCTGGTGGTACAGTTATAGAAAACTTCCCTTTAGCATCACTAATCCCTACATATTCGTCATTTCCGCCTGATCGTCTTTTTACTCTTATCTTCGTAGCCGGCATCGGCTTGCCTGTTAGGTTCTCTTCGGAATAATCATTTATAGATTCAAATATAGTTCCGACTATCTGAGCACCGTCTCCCGGTTTTGGCAAGTTTTTAAGATATACCAATTCATCTTCGGCGTGATCCAATTCGCGGTTGCCTGCACAAAGAGTGGTCCAGAGCCGTTCCGGATCGGGTTTTCTCTCTATTGCCATGTCACCTCCGTACGTAAGGCTTGAGATACCTGTCTGTGCCGTCGATCCTTCTTTGCTCGCAAATACAACATAGGTATCGCCCCGTTTGAACCAAGCTCCGCAATCTCCGCCGCCTGTGCTTGAATTTATTGTGATGGTTGAACCTTTCTCAGCCGCTTTAATTCCTTCAATTACCTCGAAATATATTTCTCCAACATCGTAAGTCACCGCTTTCTCGATATATGTTTCTTCCGGTGTCCCGGCATTGACCTGTTCATATTCAGTGGTTGTTCTCTGCAGTTTTGAACCCGTTACTTTCCCGATAAAAACAACATCAGCACGAGCAAATGATTGACATGGCGCGGTAGGCATGCACGAACACGCATAAACCATCTCAAAATACCCAAATCCCAAAATCAGGAATAGCGAAAAAAGCAATGTAAAAATTCTACGCACCATAATATTTCACGTCTCCCTGTTATAGGACGGTAGTATTAAAGGCCGGGTTATCTCGGTATCTTCGATCTTAAATGACTTAATCAAAATCAGACCTTTTTCGGTTCTTTATCACAAACACCAACCCGGCCGCGAGCATCAGGAACGAGACTATCAGAATGAGGATGCCGGCAATAATGCCGGTGGCGGTCGATGGCTCCAGCCCGGCTGTCTCTTCGGTCATTAACAGTTGGGCGATCAATGTGCCGCTAACCTCAAGCCCGAGCAAAACGCCTGTCACTCCTGTGACCAAAACTGTCTTCCAGATCATTTTCGCCCTCTTCCAGAGGCTGATGTCGCTGAGCTTTTGACGATCAGGCGGTATTTACCTTCTTTTTCCTGTTCTTCATCACAAATATCAGCCCTGCGACGAACATCAGAAAAGAGACTATGAGGACGATGACTCCGCCGATGATGCCAAATATCGGGCCTTCGTCCCAGTCAACTCTGCCGTCCGTTGCAATAGGCAGAGCCGCTGAGATGCCTGCCGCAACGACCCCAAGCAAGACGCCTAGAATGCCGAGAACCAAAACTATCTTCCAAAACATAGATTCATCTCCTGATCATTTGGTTGGGTATTGCTAAATTATTCACGAAGCAGATTAGCACATATCCGCCGGAAAGCCCGCAAAAAATGAAACCCGCGAATAACTCCGGCAAAACCAACGGTTTAACGGCATGAGTTATTCGCGGATCGAATTTATCCGAAGAGGACGGTTATTCGGCCTTTGTTAGCACAACGCCAGTTGCATCGAACGAAACTTCGGTCACGGTTCCGTCTGCGTTACGGTTGTCAAACTTAGCACCGTCATCGTTTATCAGATGATCGACATGTTCTTTTGGCAGAACCTTGGTGACAAATTTGCCCTGTGCCTTTACCTTCATCCCCGCTGCGTTCAACGGAATAAAAAAGGCGTGGTCGCCGAATGTAACACGAACGCTCTTGCCGCCATCTTTGTCAGCGATCTCTGCCCAGCAGCCTTCTTTCTTGCATGAACGAACAACGACGCCATTCAGTTCAACAATCTCATCAGTCAGCTTTGCCGGGTCTTGCATAGCTTTTTCGACCTTTGCTTTTTTAATTCCCTTTGCCAGAGCTTCGCCGCGCGTGATGCTCTCACCCTTGCTCAATTCGACCGGTGCGTTGTCTTTCCCTTTATGGACCGGTTCGCCTTTGCTGTTCATCTCGCCCTGGGCCATCGTGATCCCCGCAAAAAGCAGAACCGCCGTCATCGACAATAAGATCCTTTTCATTTTCATTAACTCCCTGACTTTAATTACATTATTTTCCTTGAAAAGCTATTGCCTCAGGAAAGATAGATATTGCTATATACAGACAGATATTAACCTATTCAGAACCCCAGCAAAAGCCTCGTGAAAGTATTTTAATGCCCGTAAACGACCTTTCCGTTGGTTATGGTGACAAAGACCTTCATGCCGTTGGTCTTTTGCTCCGACATCTTTTCAGAAAGAATAACGATGTCTGCCAGCTTTCCAGGCGTAATGGTGCCTTTTATGTTTTCCGCAAATTCAGCGTAAGCGGAGCCTTGAGTGTAGCCTTTGATCACCTCATGATCAGAGATGACGGATACCGAAGGAACGTTTACCGTTAGCAGCGGATCGAACGCCGTCATGGGTGCATCAGACCCGTATGCGAGCCTCATCCCCGCCTTTTGCAGATCTGTGTAATATCCTGAACCGAATCCGGCACCTCGGCCAAAAAGGTATGGCTGGATGGATGCGATAATATTCAATTTCCCGGCACGTTTTATATCATCAACGCTAACACCTTCGGCGTGTTCCAATTTGAAACGGCGATCACGCTCGCCATTTTCTTTTATTGCGGCGGCGAATATCTCTATCACCGCTTGCGTCGGGCCTTTGCCAATAGCATGGATCGCGATTTGCCAACCAAGTTTATCCGCCGCGATGATATCTGTCTCAAGTTTAGGCGTCCAGTCGTCATCGCCTTCGTGCATGCCCTTTACACAACCAGTCCTCACCATTGCGTCGGCATCAGATCTTTTCGGGATCGCCTTTTCCTTAACTACTTCAGGTAGTGAACGGCAATCGTAAATGCGTGTCTTCAGCTTTCCCTGACTTTCCAGTTCACGATAGACAGCCGCCATATCATCCGAGTGAACATCCTGAACGCTCGTGATACCTAAAGAAGCGGCATAATTGCTCGCAGTCCCGGCGATCTCTGCCCAGCGCTTTGTGTGATCTTTCGGCACGGAAAATCGAACACGTTCCAACGCCCCGCCTCTAACGATGCCTCCGGCAGACAGTTTCACGCCGCCTTTCTTCATGGCCGCCGCGTTTGCCAGAGCTGATGCCGGATCGGTGTGATAAAGAAAAACAGGATTGTCCGGAGCCGATTCGTCAAGGGCTTTTGCAAGCATCGCCGCATCAACTTTCCACAGTGCGTCATTTCCTCCGCTGCCCAATATCCAACGGCCTTTCGGAAGAAACCTGGCGTAATATCTTAGTCTTTCTGCTAGTTTCTCCGGCGTGTCGATGTCCTTTATATCCATCGACGAAAAGGTGTTGCCGATAGCCATGAAATGCACATGGGCATCGTTAAATCCGGGAATCACCGTTCCGCCCTTTGCATCGATGACCTTTGTAGTCTCGCCGACCATTGTCCGGATCTCGGCATTGGTTCCGACCGCGCTGATCTTATTCCCTGCGACCGCTATAGCCTCTGCTTGCGGACGTTTTTCGTCCATCGTCAGTACATTTCCGTTCAAAACAACAAGATCGGCTGTCCGGTCTTGCGCAAAAACCGAACAGCCGATCATCAGAACAATAAGAAATGAAACGAAAAGCCTCACTTAGCCTCGTAAACAACCTTACCGTCCACCACGGTCATGGTCACTTTTACGTCCCTTATCTTTACAGGATCGATGGAAAAGATGTCATCAGAAAGAACTACAAAGTCCGCGAGCTTCCCTGCTTCGAGCGTTCCTTTATCCTTTTCCTGAAATTCCGCAAATGCCGACCCCCACGTGTATGCACGTATCGTTTCATCAACGGTTACCTTTTGCTCAGGAAGCCATCCGCCGGGATTTTTATCATCCAATGTCCGGCGCGTCACCGCCGCATAAACGCCCATTATCGGATCGAGCGGAGCAACCGGCGAATCTGTCCCGAAAGCAAGAACGCCGCCTGTATCAAGGATCGTGCGAAAGGCATATGTTCCGCGCAGTTGTTTCTCGCTGATGCGTTTCCACGCCCATCTGCCGTCGTCGATAATGTGATATGGCTGCATTGACGCAACTACTTTCTGACCTCCAAAACGCTTGAGGTCTTCGTAACGCAGATGCTGTGAATGTTCGATGCGAAAACGACGGTCTGCGGAGCCATTGACCTTGTCCGCTTCTGCAAAATAGTCCAGCAAAGTCGCATTTGCCCTGTCGCCTATTGCGTGTATATTGATCTGCAAGCCGGCCTTGTCCGCCGCAATGATGTCGCTTTTCATTGTGGTCATCACATCGCCCATCGGCAGGCCGCTCGTATTCGGAGCATCTTGATATGGTTCAAAGAACCACGCTGTCGTCGAACCCAAACTGCCGTCCATAAAACCTTTCAGACAGCCCGCACGCACCATCGCGTTGCCAAAGCCTGCGCGAATACCCGTGTTTGACCAACGCTTATAATCGCTCAACGGAGAACACCCGTAAACGCGCGTTTTCAAGGTTCCCCGGCGAAGCAATTCCTGATAAATGCCGACATCGCGTCCGGCTGACATATCCTGAACGCTGGTAACGCCAAGCGATGCTGCGTGATCGGTAGCGGCCTGTGCTGCTTCGAGCCGTTCGTCCCACGAAGGGTCAGGTATGACGCGGTTGATGTATGACATCACCGAATCTTTGAAAACACCGGTCGGATTGCCTTGAGCATCGCGGACGATCTCTCCGCCCGGAATATCTTTTGTTTCCTTATCGACCTTTGCCAATTTCATCGCAAGGCTGTTCGCCAATGCCATGTGACCGTCCAAACGGTCAATGAAAACAGGGTTGTCCGGCGTAACGGCGTCGATCATCGCGGCGGTAGGCAGGTTGTTCGGCGTCCAGTTCTCATGATCCCATTTGCCGCCGAGTATCCATCTGCCTTTTGGCACTTTGGCCGCGAAATCCTTTATTCTTTTGACAAATTCCTCCGGTGTCTGTGCATCACGAAGATCGACCAGCGAGAGTTGCTGGCCAGTTTCCATAAAATGCACGTGCGAGTCGTTAAAGCCCGGAATAATGGTCTTTCCTCCGGCATTTATAACACGCGTTTTCGCACCGATGAACGCTTTTGTATCCGCATCAGACCCGATAGCCACGATCCGCCCGTTCAATATTGCCATCGAACGAGCCGTCGGCATCTGGGCATTCATCGTGTGGATATTTGCGTTCACAACGACAACGTCCGCTTGAAAAGCCGCAAAAGAGAAGCTGACCATTAAGCTCAAAACAAGTACGACCGAAAGAGTTCTGTACATATACATTTCCGCAAATTAATAAATTCCAAAGTTGTAAGTAACATCCCGAACCAGATCGACCGGCTGCCCGTTTTCGATCCGAGGCAAATACTTGATACGCAGCGCTGAAAAAAGAGCTTGGCGGAGCAAACCCTGAGGAAGAGCCTGTCTAACCGCGATCGCCGGGATAAAGCCATCGTTTCCGAAGGTGATCTTAAGCCTTACTTCTCCTTGTATACCACGAAATCTGGCTGAGGACGTATAGCCGGGTTTAGGTATAGAAAAGATCCTAAGGCTGTTTTCATCCTGTGTTTCATTTTTCTGATCATCGGCCGTGTCGCGATCCTTCGCATCATCGTTCTCATCCAAGATAGATAAGTTCAGCTCGGTCATCTTTAAGTTTGCGAGAGACACGAGATCGGTTGACGCGATGCTCTTAGTATCAGGAGAAAACCTGACAGAAGAAAGAAAGCTCTTCATTTCCGGGGTCTCGCCTTTACGTGAGGCCGTGGTCAGGATCACAACCAAACCGTCAATGCTTGCATATTGTTGTCGTACCGTTAACGTATCACTATCTAAAAATGCCTTTCTGACAACAAATCCCTTGCCTTTTATTGTTTCACCCTTTTTTAGATTTCCTTTGACAATATCATCAAACATTAGAGAAGCCGCTCGCCCGGAGCCGTTGTAAACATCAAGAGCGATATATGTATCGTTTTCAAAAGAGCGAAAAAAATATGCATTTTTTAGATCAAGTCGCTCGTTATTGAGTGAATATGTAAAGCCCTCTTTACTGTTAAGCACCCTATACCTTGCGGGAACCTGAAGTAGAACGGAATTTTCCCCTATAACTAAAGACATCCGCTCGTCCGAGGAATGATCTGCCCCTCCGGCAACTTGGGCATTAGTCACTCCGGCCATGACCAAACCAAAGATAGCCACGACCATTGTGATAAGCTGAAACCGAGATACAGTAAACTTTTGTTCAGAGATCAGCGTCATAACATTGACTCGTTCTTATCGGAAACTATAGCTATTTCTTACAGAAAGGTGTCGCCATTATATCAGTGAAAGAAAAGTATATCCACATTGCAGGGATTCTCATTGCGGCTGTTTACGCTGTATTCATTTCTTTTCTTTATGCTGCCGAGCCGCGTTCGCTTGAGGAAGTTTCGTCAAAAGCCGTGACGACGGTCGAGAACATAACGACAAAAGGCTCGGTCGTGATAGGGACTTACGAGGTTGATAAGCTTAAATTTGACGAAGGCATGGCCGCGTTTCGTTCGGATAATTTCATCGCCGCCCGCGACAGTTTTGACAGAGCCGATCCTGAAAAACGCGATCCGAAAACGCAGTTCTACATCGCGTACAGCTATTACCGCCAAGGCTGGGGACGCGTTTACAGCGATGACGAACTATACCGATCGGCGTTAGATGTGCTCGGCCGCGTTACAATGCTTGACCCGAATTTCCGTTCGGACGACAACGGTCTTCTGCTTCGCACTCCCGCCGAGTTGCGGCATGAACTGGAAGAAGGCCTTAAGGTAACCGCTGACGACTTAAATCCGCTAAGGGTGTTTCGTGAACGAAAATGAGCGATACAACCGGCCATTCAAATATGGAACTTGTCGAAAAGACAGCAGAAGACCCGATCATTTCTGACAAATCTGTCACTGCCGAGATCATTGAGGATAGCGGTGGCAATATAGCCCTGAGTGATGCTCCAACTTCCGAAGCCCGACAGGCAGAAAACCGCCGTT
>JAHBSH010000007.1 GCA_019639215.1 Acidobacteriota bacterium | reverse complement strand
TGACACAGAATGGGGTGTTCCCCTGCACGATGACCGGGCGTTGTTCGAGTTTCTTATTCTTGAAGGAGCACAAGCTGGTTTGAGCTGGGATACTATCCTGAAAAAGCGGGACAATTACCGCAAGGCTTTTGACAATTTTGATGCGGCAAAGGTCGCCCGTTATAGCGAAGCAAAATGCGCTAAATTGCTGACGAACGAAGGCATTATCCGTAATCGCCTAAAGATCGGTTCAGCTGTAAGAAATGCAAACGCCTTTTTGAAAGTGCAGAAAGAGTTTGGGTCGTTCGATGCGTATATATGGTCTTTTGTCGGTGGGAAACCGATAGACGGAAAACGAAAAGCATTGGGCGAAGTACCGGCAAAGACCGACATCTCTGACGCCATCAGCAAAGACCTGAAAAAACGTGGCTTCAACTTTGTCGGCTCGACCATAATGTACGCCTTTATGCAGGCGACCGGAATGGTGAACGATCATTTAACGTCATGTTTCCGTTACAAAGAGATTGCCATCGGAGGTTGAGAAAGTGTTCTGTTTCAGGTGTCGCAACAAACTTGTCGAGAAGAATGGTCATTTAACTTGCATGGCGGGTGATATGGCCTTGTCGACTTCGATGGAAGAGTCGCTATTGAGTAGGTTTCTTAACGCGAATAACTCTGAGGCCGCTGTAGATATGGATAAATTATCTTGGTATTGCCCCGGATGTGGTGAGACTTTGAAGGATTTTTTCTGCGAGTCATGTGACGTTTCGCTTTGGGATCTCCGTTTCCAGCTGATCGAATATCATCCACACAAGAACTCGGAAGGTAACTATTTTTGAATGCCCGAGGCTTTGTTTTTAATGGATCATCCGATAACACCGGCGGTCAGGTTTTTAAGAGGTAAAAAGGACGATCTAGTAGAAATATTAGGTGAAAAAATTGCTTATTATGTCAAATCTGACATAAAATAATTATGCTTGGCGACGACGATAAAGTTCTGGTCATTTTGGAAGGGGAGATCAAAACCCCGCCGATGTCTAGCGAGGCAAGGATCGAAGCCGGTTTCCTCTTGCGGCGTTTGCAAAGAGGCGAGTCGCTTTCAATGCCGGCGTCACGGCCTATGCCGATCATAGGGAGCAGATGTCATGAGCTAAGGATCGTCGATAAAACTCAAACCTGGCGGATAATTTACAGGACGGATGACGACGCTGTCGTAATTTTGGAGGTTTTCAGTAAAAAGACCAGGACAACGCCAAATTCAGTTATAAAGACATGTAAGCGGCGCATTAAAAATTACGATGCCGAATAGAAAAAAATGGAAAAGAAAAAAAGAAAAAGGCTTGATGAAAAAGGATGGAAGGTCAGATCGGTAAGCGAATTTCTTGGGCTTTCCGAAGACGAGGAACGCATGGTCGAATTGCGGATCGCTTTGAGCGACGCTCTAAAAAAACAACGCCTGAACGCCAAATTGACACAAGAAGGTTTTGCCAGGATGTTGAATTCCAGCCAATCGAGGGTTGCAAAAATGGAGGCTGGCGACCCGAGCGTAACATTCGACCTTTTGATCCGCAGTTTGTTCCGGGCGGGAATTGACCGAAGAAAGCTTTCCAAAATTATTGCGGCTTAAGACGATGGATTATCCGATCACACAGGCGGGCAGGTTCTTGAGAGAAAAGGGTATTGAGTTTACACCGCGTCTTTATAATTACGTCGAGCGCGGCGGGACGCGGGAATCGGCAAGGCAGTTAGGTGTAGATGAACATGCTGTCGTGAAAACACTGGTCTTTGAAACGAATGAAAAGAAGCCGCTTATCGTGTTGATGCACGGCGACCGCGAGGTTTCGGCAAAAAATCTGGCACGGCATCTGGGCGTAAAGTCGGTCGAGCCTGTTTCGCCTGAAAAGGTAACGAAACTCACCGGTTATCAGGTCGGCGGAACATCGCCCTTCGGTACCAAGACACATATGCCGGTCTATGCCGAACGAACTATATTTGACCTCGACCGCATCTATATAAACGGCGGTAAACGCGGTTTTTTGCTCGAGGTAGAACCATCTGTTTTGAATGTGCTTGGCGTTGCAGAGATAGAGGTTGGAATATGAGCGATTGGCAGGAAATGATCAATGCAGGCCGTTTTGCAGAAGCAGAACCGCTGATGATCGAAGCGACGTCACAGCCCGATCCATTAGGCGATCTGCTGATCGCAAAAGCAGAATTTTACGAAGCCTGGGGCGATGCATTAAGCCCTGAGAATGCCGCTATCGAAAAATACAACCTGTCTCTTGCCGAATGGAGATGGTTCGCTTCATGCTCCACCAGCGGCGGCGAAGGCACCGCGAGGATGCTGAATGTGAATAGGGTTTTGGAGAAGATAAATGAAGTCGAAAGAGCATAACATCTTAGAGGGGGGCTCCATTGCATTATGGTTTCGATGATAGTAGGAGTGAGAACAAATAAAATGATAAACGACCTCCTATTTCTGCTTATGGCTATCATGTTGTGCCATGCAGCGACATTCGCTCAAGCAGATGCCTTTGATCCGTCAACCTTAAGCGAAAAAGGGAAGCAGGCTTACTCATCCTTGAGCAAAGTCAGACGTTTCGCGATCGGTGGTGTCGGATACAGTGCGGAAAGATCTTCCGGGGAAGCATCTCTGGAAATCCTTATTGAAGAAAAGAATGCGATCCGGGCATTTAGTCAGTTGATAACTGACGGAACATTAGAAGGTGGTTTATACGGCCTGTTCGGATTGAAAATGCTCGGCTGCGAATGTTATGAAGCCGAATTAACCAGATATAAAGAACTCGTATTTGGAAAGAACAGTCGTGAGGAATTTACCATTCAATCTGGGTGTTCGGTAATAGAAGTAGTAGAAGAAGCTGATAAGAAGATGGTTCTAACATTGTTAATGGGCGAATGGTTTGAGAAAGAAGCCAGGCTAAAGAATTGTTTACGATTGACAAAGGGAAGGCCGCAAGACTTGGCTAAATGTTATCAGGGAGTTCAAGAATAGATATGAAAGAAGCAGTTATAGTATCGGCCGTGCGGACGGCTGTGGGAAAGGCACCGAAAGGGACGTTGAAGAATACCCGTTCGGATGAGATGGGAGCGGTTGCGATCAAGGAAGCGGTGGCGAGAGCAGGGGTTGACGCCTCGCTGATCGACGACGTGATCATGGGTTGTGCTTTTCCTGAGGCATCGCAGGGGATGAATGTCGCTCGGACGGCGTCGGTTCTGGCAGGATTGCCGGTCGAAACAAGCGCGATGACGGTAAACCGCTATTGTTCTTCCGGTTTGCAGACCATGGCTATTGCTGCTGAAAGGATAATGACGGGTGGTGCTGATGCGATAGTTGCCGGCGGGTTGGAGTCGATGACCGCGATCCCGATGGGCGGCAATACATTTCGTCCTAATCCGAACCTGGCAGATACATATCCTGATTACTATCTGAACATGGGCCTTACTGCCGAAAATCTCGCCCGCAAATATGAGATCACGCGCGAACAGGCTGATGAATTCTCGATGCGTTCTCATCAAAAGGCGGCTGCTGCTATTGCCGAAGGCAAGTTCAAGGATGAGATCGTTTCGATGACCGTCCGTATAGACGAGATCGACGAAAAGGGCCGTGTCCGCAGCAAAGAGGCTGTCTTCGATACTGACGAAGGGGTTCGCGCCGACACCTCTGTCGAAGGTCTTGCGAAACTAAGGCCTGCTTTCCATGCCAAAGGTACGGTCACTGCCGGAAACTCTTCGCAGATGTCAGACGGTGCGGCTGCGGCTGTGGTGATGTCCGCTGAAAAGGCACAAGAACTTGGCTTGACGCCGATGGCTCGGTTCGTGTCGTTTGCGACCGCCGGCTGCCTGCCGGAAGAAATGGGAATCGGTCCTGTGTATGCCATTCCAAAAGCGCTGAAACTTGCCGGCCTTACACTTGACCAGATCGACGTTATCGAACTGAATGAAGCTTTTGCCGCACAAGGGCTTTCGGTAATGAAGGTGCTGGAAATGGATCCTTCAAAGGTAAATGTGAATGGCGGCGCCGTTGCTCTTGGTCATCCTCTTGGCTGCACGGGTGCTAAGCTGACCGCAACGGTTCTTCAGGAACTGAAACGCCGCAATGGAAAATACGGCATGGTTACAATGTGCGTCGGCGGCGGAATGGGTGCAGCAGGGATCTTTGAGAGAATTTAACCGCAGAGACGCAAAGAATGGAAGGGAAAATTCGCATAGATTTGAGTAAAGACGAAGCGATTGTTTTGTTTGAATTTCTCTCGAGTTTTTCAGATAAAGGAACTTTGCAAATAGTTGATCAGGCCGAAGAGCGTGTTCTATGGAATTTATGTTGTGATTTAGAAAAAGCGTTAGGCGAGCCTTTTCTGGACACATATCCAACAGTATTGAAAAAGTCTCGCAAACGGGTCAGGGATACAGAATAAACTCTGCGTCTGCGCAACTCTCCTGTAAAAAGCTTGTAGAGTGGCGTAGATCTTTGTACCTGAACAGAAGTATAATTCGGAATTTCGGTATTTATTTCTCGATACATATTGAGATTAACCCTTTCTTAATATTGATCCAATCGATATTTTATTGTGAATAACCTATGAAAAAACTCTTCTTTGTCTTTGCTGTTTCGTTAGTTGCCTTTGGTTGCGGCTCTTCGGTCGAGGCTCCGGAAAATGCCAATGGTTCGAATACCGCTCCAGCAACCGTGGACAATGGGCCGGGGCCTGTCAATCCGACAGCCTCATCTGAAACTGCGGAAGCGGCCCCCAAATCTGAAGGAATGGAAGAACTTAATGCCTCTGACGGAAAATACCTGGGCGATCTGAAATTCTGGGAGAATAGGGCCACAGAGACACGACTGAAAAAGCTAATGGGAGCTGACTATGACAATATGAAAAAATATTGGAATACACAGTCGCCGGTAAAGGTAGACGGAGACATTGTTATGGCAACCGGCTGTGAGCAACATAACTGCGGCTCTAATCAGTATGTGCTTTTTGCGGACACGGGCAAAGACATTATTCATGTCGTGCATATAAAAGACGGTAAATCAAAAGAGTTTAGGGAAGATGGTGATATAACGTTGCCGAAAGCATTTGCGGATGATCTGGCCAAAATAAAGGGAAATTCGAAATAGGGCCCGTAAAGTTCCGCGAACGATCTAAGCTGAGTGGTCTTTTTTCCTGAACCGCTTTATTTCGTCCTTGTTAGCTTCGCAGAGAATAGCGAAAACTGTGGTTTTGACCTCATGATATATTTGGTGAGCAGTTGAGGAAATCTATGAAACCGGCACTTATGATCATCGATATGCAGAAGGCATATTACGGAGGCCTGACTGTACCGCATATGGACGCGGCCGCCGAGTACATTAACTATGTGATCCCAACTTTTGAAGCAAAGGGTCTGCCGATAATTTGGGTCTACAATGTGGATGAGGAAGACGGTGCGGTGCCGGGCAAGGAAGCATTCGAGTTCATTGACTCGTTAAAACCGGCCGAAGGTCATATAAAGATCCACAAGACCTACAGCAACAGTTTTAACAAGACCGAGGCTGATGCCGTTCTTAAGGAATATGGTGTCGACACCATAGTCATGGCAGGTTTTTGCGCCGAATTCTGTGTCCTTTCAACATACCGCGGCGCTCGGGACCTAGATTATTTCCCGGTGCTTTTAAAGAACGGTATCGCCAGCCGAAAAGACGAGAACAGAGAGTTCGTCGAGAATATAAGCGAAACGCTTACTGCCGGTGTTCTGATAAACTTACTCGACCACGTGACACAGTAAGATCAGTATAGAGAACAGACAAAAATAAAGTGGGGTTTTCGCTTTTTTAAAATGAATGAGTATTCATTCATTTCCAATTTTGTGATATAGTAGCTTCAACTTACCTGGAGGACATTGAGGACATGGAAGCACAGATGGAAAAGGAATATATGAAAGGCGGCGAGTTTCTGATCAAAGAGGCCGGTGATATTTTTACACCCGAAGATTTCAGCGACGAGCAGAAAATGATCGGCGAGACCAGCCGCGAATTTATCGATAACGAAGTTCGCCCGAACATCGAAGCGATGGAGAAGCACAATTGGGATGTTTCGAGAGATCTTTTGAAAAAGGGCGGCGAACTCGGCCTGCTTGGTGCGACCATTCCCGAAGAATACGACGGCCTTGGCCTTGACCAAACGACGGGTGCGATCATTGCCGAAATGATGGGCCGCGCTGGTGGTTTTGGGACGACATTCGGAGCGCAGACATCCATCGGGCTGCTTCCGATACTTTATTTTGGTTCTGAGGAATTAAAGAAAAGATGGATCCCGGGAATCGTTTCAGGTGAGATCACGACGGCCTATTGCCTGACCGAAGGCGGCTCGGGCAGTGACGCTCTCGGAGCAAAAACAGTTGCTCGGCTGACCGATGACGGACAGCATTATGTTTTGAACGGCGAAAAGATGTTCATCACCAACGGCAGCTTTGCTGATGTTTTTATTGTGTTTGCAAAGGTCGATGGCGAAAAAGAAAGGTTTTCGGCATTTGTGGTCGAACGCAGCGATAATTGCCGTCCCGGTGCCGAAGAGCACAAAATGGGGATCAAATCTTCATCGACAACACCGATCATTCTTTCTGATGCAAAAGTGCCGGTAAGCAACATGCTGGGAAACGTTGGTGACGGAGCCAAGATTGCTTTCAATATCCTTAATGTCGGCAGGTTCAAACTCGGGGCTTCGGTCACGGGCGGAGCAAAACTCGCGATCCATGAAGCAGTTCGCTATGCCAATGAACGCGAACAGTTTGGCAAAAAGATCTCTTCATTTGGTGCGATCAAACACAAGCTTGCCGAGATGGCGATAAGGACATGGGTCGCCGAATCGATCACGTACCGAACGGTCGGAATGATAGACGCACTGATCGGCGACGGTGCTGACAATGCCCGCAAGATGCAGTCGATAGAGGAATATGCCATCGAGTCTTCAATAAACAAGGTCGCTTGCAGCGAAGCTCTTGATCTTGTTGTCGATGAGATGGTGCAGGTCTTTGGCGGTTACGGTTATTCGGCGGATTATCCTGCGGAAAAAGCGTATCGTGACAGCCGCATCAACCGCATTTTTGAAGGTACGAACGAGATCAACAGAATGCTCATTCCGGGCCAGTTGATGAAGCGTGCGATGAAAGGCAAGCTGCCTCTTCTTCAGGCTGCAAAAGCTCTTCAGGACGAGATATTGAACCCGCAGCTTTCATTTGATGAGGACACAAGCCTCTTGGCAACCGAAGCCAAACTGGCCCAGAATGCAAAGAAAGTTGCGTTGATGGTATTGGGAACTGCGGCACAAAAATATATGCAGGGTTTGAGCGAACAGCAGGAAGTTCTGCTCAATTGCGCTGATGTGATCATGGAAGCATACCAGATGGAATCCGCTGTTCTGCGGGCTAAAAAGATCGCAGCCAAGAACGGTGAGGAAGCCGCCGGACGTTTTGTTGATATGGCGGCCGTTTATTGCAACGACGCTATTCAGCGAGTAGAGGCAAAGGCTAAAAACACTATCGCTGCCATTGCCGAAGGCGACGAAGGCCGAACGCTCCTGGTCGCGCTGAAGCGCTTTACCAAAAACAATTCACCGGTCAACACTATTTCGGCACGACAGAGAATAGCGGATGTGATGATCGAAGCGAATACGTTCACGTTCTGAGGCACAAACACATTTCCTGACGAAAATGCCCGCACGACATTTGCTCGATGCGGGCTCTTTTGTTTACATGCCGCGAAAGTGTATAAGTATGGAACGTGCTGACGCCGACTTGGAGGATGATCATGAAACGTGGAATTGAACTGTCGTCTGAATTTACTCGTGAGATCTCGATCTATATCTCTGGCCGCGATTATGTTCGCAGCCAACTGAGCTCTGCTCTCTCAGATCTGACGCCTGCTGAGATCGCTCAGCGAATATTACCCGATATATTTTCGATCGGTGCAATTGCCCTTCATATCGGCGAAGCCGAATATTACTGGACGCAGTGTGTTCTACGACGCCGCGACCTGACCGAAGAAGAGATGCGATTCGCT
The DNA here is from genome assembly GCA_019639215.1 of Acidobacteriota bacterium. GTDB lineage: Bacteria > Acidobacteriota > Blastocatellia > Pyrinomonadales > Pyrinomonadaceae > OLB17. Next base: position 46,346 of record JAHBSH010000007.1, on the reverse strand, counting down.
CACATGTTCGATGCAATGGAGAACGATGTTGACAGAGGTTTTGATGCAAATTATCTGATATCAAGACTTGATGATATCTATGCAATGTCCCGCAACACTCTCTCATCTTTTACAGATAAAGACCTCGATACATATTTTCCGCGACGTGATCCCGGATCCAGTGACGAACACAGTCTTCGCGAGATCCTCCAACGCTTGAATGATCATGAATCCAATCATCGGGGCCAAATAGCGATGATCAAACGCATTATTCGCGAAGAGAAGTAATAATATTGCATTTCTACTGATCACTTTGTATTGCGGTCGAAGTGAAACGCTTTTGTACATCTGAAAACGAATGCCCACGGCTTTCTAAAATTTCCATGCATTTCGGAAACAACAAAGTATTTACCTGATAACAAACATCACATAAAAGAAATGTTCAGATAGCCAAATGACTGCTCTGCGGCAAATACTTTTTTTCTTTTTCTTACGCAAAAACTTTTTCTCGGTTACGTCTGCTATATGGTCATGGTAATGAGGCCTCCAATTCTGGCTTCGTCACGAGATTCGACGGAAGGTTTCTCGTGCTTTCCAATTGGAAAAGCTGGGAGATGATCTCTTGCCCCCACACTCGAGGGTGCTTTCATTTATTGAAAGCACTCTTTTTTGATGGAATTTTCTCAAATGATTTAAGGTGGTGAGTGTAGGATAAAACATTATGGATAAGTACAGAGTGGAACAGTGTGCCGAGCTCCAAACGCCTGGAGTTGCGTTGATGAGGCTAGTGTTGGACCGCGAAGGCTACTCTGTTTATCAGTGGTGCGATCAACCAGAAACGGAATATGGGATGCACTTTCACAATGAGGCTCAATCTCATTGGATAATCTCAGGCCAGTTAGAGATCACCGTGCAGAGTGTCGGCACATTTCTGCTAAAGGCCGGTGATCGTGATTTTATGCCGGCAAATACCTACCATTCTGCGCGTGTGATCGGCGAAGAGCCGGTGATGTATCTGATCGGATCGCGACATTGAACACAAAAAGAATATGTCCGTTTGTTAGATATTTTCTCTTTCTGCGTTAAGATACTTTCTTAAAGATCGTTCAATGCGAGTAGCCCCGGAGATGGGCAAAACCGACGGTTGAGCAAGAGCAAAAAGAGCATATATGAAATTTGGACAAGTAGAAGATCCATCAAAAATCGACTTCAGCATTCCACCAGATCATCCAGATACAACTCGAGTTTTGGGAGAAGCGAAAGGTAAAGGGCTGAGCGTTCATGTAGGCTGTGCAAAATGGAACAAGGCTGACCTCAAGAACTTTTATCCGCGCGGCACAAAGGACGAGCTTGCATATTATTCTACTCAGTTCAACAGCATCGAACTGAATGCAACTTTCTATAGACTGTTTCCTGCTTCTACCTTTGAAAAATGGTACGAAACCGTGCCCGAAGGCTTCCGGTTCTTCCCTAAGTTTGAACAGACCATTTCGCATTACAAGAGGCTGCGTGATGTTGAAGAAGCGGTCGAAAACAACATATCCAGATTCTCTCTGTTAAAAGAGAAACTGGGAATGCCTTTTTTACAGCTGCATAATAATTTCGCCCCAAAGGATTTTGATCAGGTAAAGAGATTTATAACGGACTGGAAATATGACACGCCTGTCGCAATAGAATTTCGTCATACGGATTGGTTCAATAACCCGGAAGTTTCTGCAAAGACATACTCACTTTTAGAAGAGAACGGCATAACGAATGTGCTGGTCGATACCGCAGGCCGTCGCGATCTGATGCACATGCGGCTTACGACGCCGAAAGCTTTTGTACGGTACGTAGGAGCAAATCACGAGTCAGATTATTCGCGGTTGGATAAATGGGTCGAACGCATCGCCGAATGGAAAGAGAAAGGCCTAAAGGAACTTCACTTTTTTGTTCATCAAAATGTAGAAGAAGCATCGCCGCTGCTTTCTGCACATTTCATAAAACTTCTTAACGCAAGGATCGGCAGTGACCTCAAGATACCGGGTGCAGGAGATAGTCTTTTCTGAACTGATTCTCAGTTCTTTGCCTAAATTTAGCAGAACCTCAGACCGGCCATTTACTGGCCGGTTTTTTTCATTTTCGGAGAATGATCAAAAAAATAAGCAGCACTTTTCTTCAAAGGATGCTTGTTTATGATTGAAATCATTTTTTAAGCCTAACTACAACAATATACTGCCGCTATACAGAGCAGATGTCTTTCATCGACACAGGAGGTTTGAGATGAAAATAACGGAAAAAATGAAGGTCAAAGAAGTTCTCGAACTAGGCGAACACATGCTGGATGCTTTCTTCTGGCTGGCACCTGCTTTTGAGCGGCTTAGATATCCGAAGCTCAGACGAGCAATGAGTGGTCGTGTGACCGTAGCACAGGCTGCGCGAATAGGCCGTGTTCCTTTGGCGGAGGCCTTGTTCGTACTCAATCTTGCCGCTGGATGCGATCCTGACGAGCTGAATGAAGAACTGTGCTGTCTTCCAAAAGAGGACATGGAATATCGCGAAACCAATCCGGTCCTGAAACCGCGAGAGCTTATTGGATTGGAAGACGACGATCCGAGAGTGATCTTTGTCGATGTGACGCCGCACGCAGATCTTCGGCGTGACCCTATGCCTGACATAGCACGCGGACTGGTCAAGTTGAAAGAGAACATGGAAGTTCTATTGATAAGGCATCCTTTTGACCCGATCCCGCTTAGGGATATGTTCGCTCGCCGAAAAGGTTTGGCAAGCTGGGCGGAAGAGCGGTTTCCCGGCGATTGGTACATCTATTTTTATCGGCCGACAGTTGTTCACGCGGCTGCGGTCGGCCACTGGTAAATATTTAGAAACAAACGAGAATACATATGTCCCTGATAAAAACATTTGAGTTCAAAGAACCTGGAAGCGTTCCTTTAACCGACAAACCGAAGACCGTGAGTGTTGTTTTAGAAGACGGCCTCAGCAAGGTTATTTCGATCGTGCTCAGAGAGGGCGAGATGCTTTCGCGCCATTCATCACCCGAACCGATAATGATCCTTTGCCTTGGAGGCAAGGGTACATTTTTGGCCGGCGATACGCTTGAAGAAGCTATTGCACTCGATCCTGGTGTTCTTTTGACCCTGGACGCAGGCGTAGTGCACGAGGTCAGATCAGAGCCGGAACTGCATCTTATGTTGACAAAATTCAAGAAATCTAATAATTAAAGCAGTGTTATCTAATATTTGGCATGTTTTAGAAGTACCCGTGTCATAAAAAACCAACCTATAAGAGGAAAAAGATGAGAAAACTTTGGATAATATTTGCAGCAGTACTGTTAGTGTCATTTGCCATTCTCGGGCTTATCGGCTCAGAGATATTTAGGCAGATCCCCCCGATCCCTAATGAAGTAGTATCCACAGACGGGACAGTTATCATCCCAAAAGAAAGCATAATGGACGGCCAAAATGTCTGGCAGGCCATGGGCGGAATGCAGGTAGGTTCAATATGGGGACACGGAAGCTATGTGGCTCCCGATTGGACGGCTGATTATCTCCATCGCGAAGCACTATTCATATTAGATGAATTTGCGAATAATGATTTTGCTCAGAGCTATGAGGCTTTGCCTAGTGAGGAACAGGCAAAGCTCCGACAACGGCTTCAGGACATGGTTCGTAAGAACAATTATGATGCGGCAAGCGGAAGATTGACCATCGAACCGGTGAGGGCAAGAGCTTTTGAAGCTAATCTCATCCATTACTCCGATGTTTTTACAAATGGAAATGAGGATTATGCTATTCAGCGTAATGCTCAATCAGACCCGGTAAAGCTCCGGCATCTTACGGCATTCATATTCTGGACCTCTTGGGCATCTGCGGCCAATCGTCCTGACAATACGATCTCATACACCTCAAATTTTCCGTCAGAACCGCTTGTCGGTAATGTCCCAACGGAAAGCTCCATTATCTGGACCGGCGTTAGTGTTATTTTACTGATCGCGGGCATAGGTATGATGGTTTGGTTCTATGCCGGATGGCCTGGCTATCACGGTTCACAAAATGCCCCTGACACTGATCCGCTGATCGGGCAGGCAGTAACGCCTTCGCAAAAGGCAACGGTAAAATATTTTATTGTCGTTTCTCTGCTTTTCCTGCTGCAGATCGTGATGGGCATTATCACCGCACATTACGGTGTAGAGGGCGGTGGTTTCTACGGATTTCCTCTATCGGATTATTTGCCGTATGTCGTAACACGCACCTGGCACACGCAACTCGGCATTTTCTGGATAGCGACCGCGTGGCTTGCGGCGGGACTATACATTGCCCCTTACATATGCGGCTATGAACCAAAATTTCAACGGCTTGGGGTCAACGTGCTGTTCGGCGCATTGCTTGTGGTTGTTTTGGGTTCGATGATCGGCCAATGGGCTAGCGTGATGCATCTGCTGCCGGGCGATCTTTGGTTCTGGATCGGACATCAGGGTTACGAATATGTCGACCTCGGACGGCTCTGGCAGATAGCATTGTTCATCGGGCTTATATTATGGCTGTTTCTGATAGCACGTTCTGCGATTCCTGCATTGAAACAGGAAGGCTCCAGCAAATCGCTGATAATCCTGTATCTGATAACAACGGCGGGCATAGCTTTCTTTTATTCTCCAGGCCTGTTTTGGGGAATGCGTTCGCACCTGACCGTTGTGGAATATTGGCGCTGGTGGGTCGTCCATCTTTGGGTCGAAGGCTTTTTTGAAGTTTTTGCTACGGTCGTCATCGCATTTCTGTTTGCCAAGCTAAAGGTGATCGATCCGGTTCATGCTGCTTATGCGGCATTATTGTCCGGTGCCATATATTTGAGCGGCGGCATCATCGGTACATTGCATCATCTTTATTTTGCCGGTACGCCGACGATAGCATTGGCGTTCGGAGCCGTTTTCAGCGCTCTTGAAATAGTGCCGCTTGTGTTCGTTGGTTATGAGGCGTTTGAGAATATACGTCATTCGCAAGCAAGGCCATGGTTACAGCAATATAAATGGATCGTCTATTTCTTCGTTGCAGTCGCATTCTGGAATCTGGTCGGCGCAGGTGTTTTCGGGTTTATGATAAATCCGCCGATAGCTCTGTATTACATGCAGGGGTTGAATACGACAGCCGTTCACGCTCATGGTGCGTTATATGGCGTTTACGGAACTCTCGGCCTGGCTCTGATGTTGTTCTGTTTGCGGGCAATGCAGCCTGAAAGAAAATGGAATGAAAAAGTTCTTGCCATCGCTTTCTGGACGATCAATATCGGGATGCTACTGGAGATACTTCTGAGTCTTTTGCCTATCGGCCTCTTACAGACATATCAATCTGTTTCGGTCGGTTATTGGTCGGCGCGAAGTCCTGAATTTATGCAGACAGACCTGATGGAGTTCTTGCGCTGGATGCGTCTATTTGGCGACACCATATTTGCCGCCGGAGCCATTATATTTGTATGGTTCGCGGTGAAGCTGATGTTGACGGGTCGTGTCGAAGAAAAAGAGGGTAAAAAGCTGCCATGACATAACACATATCGAGCCTGAAAAAAGGTAAGATAAAAAAATGGTAAGGGTAGTACAAACTGCGATTAGTTTTATTTGGGTAGGAATGCTCGGCGGCATCTCGTTTCTTGAAGCTCCGCTAAAGTTTCGGGCGCCGGGCATCACTCTCGGATTAGGACTTGGTATCGGCAGACTGGTCTTTCAGGCTCTGAACATGGTTGAGATAGTGTTTGCTGTTATTCTGGCAGCGACGTTTCTCATCGCCCGACGTGATCGCGGCCTGCCGTTCTATCTTTTTGTCGGAGTATCGTTGCTGCTGGCGCTTCAGACATTTTGGCTTTTGCCGGAGCTGGACGTACGTGCCGAACTGGTGATACGCGGCGAATCGCCTCCAGGATCGAACACTCATATCCTGTATATCGTGTTCGAGCTGGTAAAGATTCTGACGCTTCTTGTCATGGGCATTTTGATCTCGAAAAGAAGTTTGAATGCCCGGTAGGTAGTTTTTATGAGGGATGTCGAGAACAGAGATGATATCGACCTTTTGATGCGTGAATTCTATTCGCGGGCGATGGTTGATGAAAAGATCGGGTATTTATTTACGGAGGTTGCACATCTGGATCTGGATGTACACCTTCCGGTAATAGGTGATTTTTGGGAATCGATGCTTTTCCGTACTGGCGATTATGGCCGTCATGGGCGTAATCCGCTACAGGTACACATGGCTCTGCACATGCTGGAACCGCTGAAAAGGGAACATTTTGACCGTTGGCTGGAGATATTTCACGCCGTAATCAACGAAAATTTTGCCGGGCCGTGTGCGGAAACGCTCAGGGAACGATCGGTATTTATGGCGAATAGGATGCTGAATTTTTGCAGAGGCGTTCCGGCCCTTGAGATCAGGCATTGAGAAACCTGTCCAAAGGTTCTAGCGAATTGATGACGACCTTGCCGTGTACGATAGAGAAAAAATCTTTGTCGGCAAGTTTTTTAACGGCTCTGATAGTAGTTTCGGTTGTCAGGCCTGCCATTTTGGCAATGTCTTCGCGGCGGAGCGTTATACGAACCGGTCCGGCGTCGATCTTCTCTTCGGCCAATCTAAAAAGAATGGTGCCGATGCGGTGCTCGGGCGAGGATGTTGCCAGGTTTTGAATGATCGCCGTCTTTTCGCGAAGCATGTTGCACATCCATCCGATGACGGCAAAGGAAAGATCGCTGTTTTCGCGTAAGAGTTGAAGAAAATCCTCTCTTGGAACCATCAGCAATACTGTTTTTTCCATTGCAACGGCGGTTGCGGGATAGTTTTTGCCATCAAAGACAGGAGGCAGAGCGAACATTTCACCATTCCGAAAAATGCCTATGGTCAGTTCCTTTCCGGGTTCAAGATACCGCATCATTCTGACCGACCCGCTGACAACTATGGGCAATACCGAGGCTTTGTCGCCTTCGGCGAATACTTCCTCATCGGTTGCGAATGCGACAGTTCGCCCGCGTTTCTCAAGTTTTGAGCGAAGCTCGGACGTCAATGAGTGAAGAATCGGTTTCATCTATTATCAGCCGCCATTGCGTGTCTGAATAAGAACAGCAGCCCCAAAAGAGACAAATAATATAACACTGACAAAAGCATTGGTCGTAAAGAACGCGGCGTTCATACGGCTCAGGTCGTTTGGTTTGACGAGTGTATGCTGGTACACAAGCAATGCTGCGACCGCCATGATCCCGATGAATGCAGGCCAACCGAGATCCGTTACGATATAAAGGAAAAGCAGTACGATGAATGCCTGAAAATGGAAGATGCGTGCCATCCAGAGCGAGCGTGAAATTCCCATGCGGGCGGGTATTGATTGAAGCCCGGCCTTTCTGTCAAATTCAATGTCCTGGCAGGCATAAAGAATGTCAAAGCCGGATGTCCACATCAGAACGAAAAGCGAGATCAGCAGCGGAACTTCAGAATCTATCGCCCCCCGAACAGCTATCCACGCCGCCGTCGGCGAGATCGCCAAAGCCCAGCCCAAAATTAGATGTGCGAAAGGCGTGAACCGTTTTGCGTATGAATATCCGAGTACGCTGACCAAAGCGACCGGCGACAGGGCAAACGTCAGCCAGTTCAGCGACCATGCGGCAATAAGGAACAAAGCAATTGAGGCGAACAGGAACATCCATGCAAAACCGACGGTGAGTTTTCCGCTTGGTAGTTCGCGGTTCGCCGTGCGCGGATTCTGAGCGTCGATGTCTCTGTCAACGATACGGTTAAAGGTCATCGCCGCCGACCGTGCGCCGAACATCGCCACGGTGATCCATAATATCTGCCACCACGTCGGCAGACCGTTCGCCGCCAGAACTGCTCCAAGAAACGCAAACGGCAACGCAAAGAGAGTATGCTCAAATTTGATCATCTCTAGCGTCGTGCGCAATTTTACGGCAATTGAGGTCATTGATGAGTGTATAAAGCTATATTTTAACAGACCGAAAGCGGTTTGATAACCGCTTTCAGTCTACTGTGTCGTCAATAATAGAGATTTTTAAAATCTGTGAGGAGCTATTTTCCTTTTCTGGCCTGAAAGAGTCTGAGTGCCTGGCGACGGACGGCATCGGAGACATTCTTGTTTTCGGACATCGTTTTCAGGTCACGGAGCTGCAGACGGTTCAGAATGGTCATGACGCTGCCGATAGGTGTTCGCGGGTTGCGTGCCAGACTATGGATGATGGCATAGCTTCTGGCCCATTGACGGTTGTTGGCGACTATCCGAAGAACGTCTTCGGGTATAGACCGCATTGCCGCTATCTTTTCAACCTCTTGATCGGTTATCCGCGGATTGTTGACAACGGCTTGTGCGACAACACGGTTCGGGTCACGTATAAGAATGTTGCGTGCCTCGCGGTCGCCTTTCATCGCCAGGCGAACACGGTCCTTCATTCCCATCTTCATGACCCTGTTGATTACAGAGATCCGTTCGTTCGTTAGCTCGTCATCGTCAACCTTTAGGTCACCGATTATCTTGTTGATGACGTGCTGACGCTGCTCATCGGTTTCCTCGTAAAGTTCTTCGAGATATTCAAGCCCAAGCCATGCATCGTCGGTTTCGCTGTCCGGCACCTCTATCATCGAGGCGATGAACAATGCATCGTCATCGCTAAGGTCTGTTGAAGAAGTGTCAAGCTGTTCTATGAACTGTGCCGCCGCCTCTTTTCCTTGTGCGCGCAACTCGCCGACGATCTGCTCTGAACCCCGTTCCTTTTCAAAGAATTCCTGTTTCGTTTCTGCCGCACGGCGTTCAGCCACAGTTGTCCGATGCGGGTTTGCGATAATTGCTTCGATGATCGCCGGATTTTGGATCATCATCTGCTGATTGGTTGATATCAGTTCCAGCAAACTGCCATTTTCCGTATTCCTTGCAAATGCAACGATGGTTGCGGCCGGTGTTCTATTGTTCAGAATGATCGCTTCATGAATCTTGGCAGAAGCTTTTGGCCTTCCGGCAAAATAGTTCAGAAAAGAGATCGGGACATCTTTTGCCCGGGCGGCAGAAAGCAGAGTTTCCTCATCCTGACTGGCAAGTGCTTCTCGGGCATTTTCAGCTAATTCTGCATTCGTTGAAGCTGCAAAAGCGACCAGCACCTCAAAAAGATCATTTTGCGGCAAAGGCAATATGCCTCTGGACGCAGCCACTCTGGCAGGTTCGGGAGCGGCTCCTTCTATCAGGGACCTAACAACGGGATTTGTGGATTCGATCGCTAACGTCATATTTTGAAGGAACCAGCAGGCTTTTGGACATTTAATATCAAGTTGTCACCCGAACGGGCTGATGCCAACAGTTTAACACAGAAAGAGAGTGTCTTGACTAACGCTTTTTGGTGACATAAGTTTAATAAAGCGAACAGGTTGGAAGGCGACTTCCTTTCTGTTGAATCGGATTTTATATATATAAATAGATGACTAAGGAATTACTTGAAAATAAGATCAACGAAAGATCCGCACGTATCGGCGTAATTGGATTGGGATACGTCGGCTTGCCGCTGATCGTTGAATTTGCCCTTAAGGGCTACGATTGTGTCGGGTTTGAGGTCGATAAGGCCAAGGTCGAAGATCTGGATGCAGGTCGGTCATACATCGTTGATGTTTCATCTGAAAATGTTCAGAAGTGTATATCCACCGGCAAGCTTTCCGCGACAACGGATTTTAGCCTGCTTGGCGATTGCGATGTGATAATCATCTGTGTCCCGACACCTCTTAGAAAGACTAAAGACCCTGATATGTCTTACATTATCTCGGCCGGAAACGAGATAAAACAATATATGCGTTCGGGGCAAATGGTCATACTCGAATCGACAACATATCCAGGTACCACGGACGAAGTGTTGCAGCCGATGCTCGAAGAAAAGGGATTTGCAATCGACACGGATTTCCTTCTCGCATTTTCACCCGAACGCGTCGATCCGGGCAATCCCCAGTTTCAGACACACAATATACCAAAGGTCGTCGGCGGCGTTTCAAAAGATTCGACCGACGTAGCAGCTCTGCTATATAGCCAGATAGTCGATCATGTTCATCCCGTATCATCTGCCCGCGTTGCCGAGGCATGCAAGCTCTGGGAAAATACTTTTCGTGCGATAAATATTGGCATGGCCAATGAAATGGCACGTCTTTGCAACACGCTCGGCATTGATACCTGGGAGGTCGTTCGTGCTGCGGCAACAAAGCCGTTTGGCTTCATGCCATTTTATCCCGGACCGGGAATTGGCGGGCACTGCATTCCTCTTGATCCGCATTATCTGTCATGGAAAGCACGTCAGCACGGGTTTGATTCGCAATTCATATCATTGGCAGAACAGATAAATTCTGGAATGCCTGCTTATGTGGTGAAACTGGTTTCGACTGCGCTGAATGACAAGAAAAAAGCGGTGAATGGCTCCAAAGTGCTGATACTTGGCGTAGCTTATAAAAAGGACATTGACGATATGCGCGAATCGCCTGCTCTTTCTATCATAGACCTGTTGCGTTCGCGCGGAGCAGAGGTCGTTTATCATGATCCATTTGTTCCCGAAGTAACGTTCGATCATGCCTACACAATAGGAGCAGGTGAGCCGTTGTATAACAAAGACCTGACGGACGAGCTTATCGCCGATTCTGATTGTGTCATCATATGCACCGAACACTCGGACATTGACTACAAGCGTGTCGTTGAGCTTTCAGGTTTGATCGTGGATACACGAAATGCTCTTTCAGAGGAAGTAAGAAGCGGCAACAATGGAAAGATCGTCAGACTCTAAGGTTTAGAAATACCTGACAAAAAGGAAATGCCCGGATCTATATTGGAGACCGGGCATTCTCTTTAATTGTAAGAGCAGATCATTTAGCGCCTTTGTCTGCTTTTTCAATTGGATAGCCTGCTGTTTTCCAGGCATTGTTCCCACCGACCAAAGCAAAAACATTTGTATAACCTTTCTTGATCAATTCATGACCGACAGCTGCGCTTGTATTCTCTGCGGGACACGAGCAATAAGTTATGATCTTCTTCCCTTTCGGCACCAGATCCATGTGCGATTCCATCTCATTGAAAGGGATGTTTATCGCTCCTTTTATATGTTCATTATCGAACATCACTTTTGAATGAGTGTCGATAAAGACGGCTGTACCGGCATCAAAATCCTTCTTTGCCTCAGCAACGTTTATTCTGGGAACATCAGGATATGGGCCTTTGTTCTGAGCGGTCGCTACGGAATTGGCGGCAGCAGGCGTAGTAGTAGGCTTCGCATTGTTCGCTGATGACGAAGATGTTATGTCAGCATTAGCAGCATTACCGGAAGAGTTGTTAGTACCGGACGGCGGCTGATCGCAACCGATCGCAAAGGCAGCAAAAATGAGTGCGGCAAGGGTCTTTATTTTCATAAATAATAATTGCAGAAATTAGTTTGTTTCAAGGTTTATAGGCCTGTCATTTTGGCTCAACGACCGATCCTATTTTTCTCCAAAGGCAGCTAGAACTTCGTCAGCATGTTCCGAAACTTTGACCTTGTCAAAGATCTTTACGATCTTTCCTTTTTCGTCTATCAGGAAGGTCATGCGAAGAGTTCCCATATATTTTCGGCCGTACATGCTCTTTTCTCCCCAAACACCGTATTTCTCGACAATCGATTTGTCTGTGTCAGCTATCAGGTCAAAAGGAAGGTCATATTTGGCAATAAATTTCTGGTGCGATTTCTCATCATCTATGGAAATGCCCAAAACCTTAATGCCTTTTTTACTAAAAATATCGTATGAATCACGAATGGAACAAGCTTGCTTTGTGCAGCCCGGCGTGTCGTCTTTAGGGTAGAAATAAAGAACTACACGCGACCCTTTCAGGTCGCTTAATTTGACCTTGTTCCCGTTCTGATCAATTCCTGTAAAAGCCGGAGCTTTGTCACCTTCTTTCAGCATTTTTTACCGTCCGAAAATCAGTTATCTAATAAGAAAAGAATTGTATCATGTGCTTTCAGCGAAGTCAGTCTGCTACTTCTTTGTTCCAAAATTCCATCTTATGCCGGTTGTGAACAGAAAATCGTTGCGACGCGCCGTTCCTACGGGGTCGTTATTGAAACGGTCGCCGATAGTAAAATGGATACCGATACGTTTCGTGATGTCAGCGGTCAATGAAGAATCGAAAATAAATCTAAATTCATTCCTGTCAGTAATATTCTGATAGAAGGTCATCGAGTGTTGGAACCGGAGACGCTCTGTCAGTTTGTGTTTCAGGGTATTGCCGAAAAGGGCTTCGGGAGTGTCAGTATTATCGCCCGCCTGCCAAGTCCTGTTCCAGCCACCGCCGACAAGTATATCTATCTCAGTGTTCTCTGTTTTCAGAAACCTGTGTCCCAATCCGCCGCCCAAAACAGATCGGAAATAGAGATTTCTTGGCCGGTCTCTTTCAAAATCATACGAACCGAACATAAAGGTCATTTCACGGATATTCCGGTCATAACGGGCTCCGCCCCAAACTGCATTTTGCGTGGTTGTATTGTTGGTCAGATTGCGGTTGTTGTACCAAAGGCTTCGTGCATAGACGGTCAGCTTATCATCGCCTCCATTTTTCACAGCACGCAGGCCAGTTGTCATCGTGGTTGTACGCGAGTTTCCGGTTGTGTAACTGAAGCCCATGTTCGCATTTCCTTCCCAGCCCGTAGCAAGCCCAAAGAATGGACCTTGTCCCCAGATGCGCGGCTTTACCGTCGCGGCGGGCGGTGCTTTTGGCTTTTCAGGTATTGCAGCCGGTTTCGGTGCTTCTGTTTTAGCATTTGCAGCCGTTGTTGGCTTTACGTCCTCTTCTTTTTTTTCGGGCAATGACGTGCTTTCGACGGCCTTATCTTCAACAGAACTATTCTTAGAAATGGATGCGATAGAATCTATATGTTTCGGATCTATTTTGACGGCGCCAGCGTAGAGTGTTTCGATCACGACCGATTCCTCGTCCTTTAAAATGATCTTGCCGCTTAGGCGGTCACCGTTCTTCATTTTGATCTCATCAATACCGTTGGCTGCCGTCACCAAAGGAGCGAAAAGCAGCAAAAACAGAGACACAAGATTTTTCGATCTTTTCATCATGGAACCTTCATTTTTAACGGTCGTCAGTAGGGTGAGTGGTTGACCGAATATGCTATAACATTATCATTATGTATTACAGATGTGAATCAACAAGAGTTATATAGCATTCTTGTGGTGTCATGGGGCGGATCTTTTTATACCGCGAGTGTATTGTTCGACTATGAGAACACTTTCTGAAACAAAGGCTATTGAAAAACTCGGGTCTGCGGTACAAAAACTCTCGCGCGAGATAATTGATGGCTTTGAACATAATGCGCTTGACTGTGCCGTATGCGATGACCGCGGCAGATGCTGCCGCGACGAACATTTTGTAAATGTTAGAATAACAAGGCTTGAGGCGGCAGCAATAAGAAAGGTCATAGATGAGCTTCCGCCGTGGAAATCTCAAGCGCTACAGCAACGGATCGAACAAGCTGTTGTTCGTTACGAACTTGAAGGCAATGATGATGCACTGGGCTACGCGTGTCCGCTTCTCGATGATAATGCGCGGTGTCTTGTACACGGAAAAGCAAAGCCTATGCCGTGTGTTATGCATGCCTGTTACGAGAATGAGAACGACCTGCCGCCCGAAGAGATGTTGGCAGAGCATGAGGTCAGCGTCGGGCAACTGAACAAAAAAGTTTACGGCAGCGATATGCTGCCGCTGCCAATACCTTTGGCCCTTTCCCTCAAAATAAGATAGGCCGCAAACTCTCACGAAGATGTTCGCAGTTTTCCTCCAAGTATGGTCATAGGCACAAGCAGGACAAGGAAAAGAACGTGATACCAGACAGGAAAATAGTTCCAGCCGAATATCTGAAAAATGATGCCGACCACTAAGAGAGCGACGCCGAGAATAAGAGTTGATGATTTGTTCTCACCGGCTATGATCGCTGTCAGAAAGCCTGCCATCATCGAGAATATGATCGAACGCAACAGCGAGATCAGGTTAATGGTATCATCGCTTTCGAAAGGTTCGTTGTTGAAAGACGCAACCTCAATCGCTGCCTGATGTGATCCGTACCATTCCGGTGAGATCGATCTGATGACCTGATCACTACCTACCCAAAGTATTGACCATGCGAAAAAACCGAGTATGACCGCCAAGATGATTCGAGCCATAGAGTCTCCTTAACTATTTTTAATTATTCGAGTGAGGAGGCCATATATAAAGCAACGGCGTGTCGGCGATTATAGTCCTGTTTGCTAATTATGCCAAGCGGAAGATATCTGCTAACTGACGATCATCATATTTTGGCGGTAAATAAAAAGCGGACGAAACACCAGGCTTCGTCCGCATGAATTTTTGGTCTTCAGTCAATTTACCTGACGTTGATCTCGTAAGGAAGAAAAAGCATTGCTTCGCCCCTCTTCATTCCATCAAGGAGAGATGCGAACCGAAATGCCTTTCGGGCATCTTCCGGTAAGGAATCGACCAACGCTTTCTGTGCCTTTTGTTCTGCTGTGAGTGTTGCCTCATTTTGTCCAAAGAGGCTTTCAAGGAATGGTTTCGGAGCCGGATATACGACACGCCGGACATCTTTGTCTGCGGGAAGTTTGGCCAGTTCCTTGGCAATCTCGATCGCCTTTTCCAGTCCGCCAAACTCATCTATCAGGCCGTTTTCCTTTGCTTGCGTTCCTGTCCATACGCGGCCTTGTCCGAGAGTGTTGGCATGTTCGACCGTGATATTCCTACCGGTAGCAACCTTTGGAATGAACTGGTCGAAATAGATGCGGTTCGTCTGCTCTTCCATTTTTGCTCTTTCTTCAGGCGTCCATTTTTCGGTTTCTCGGAAGATACCTGAGTTCTTGCCGCGCATTGTGTACTCATTTGAAATGCCGAGCCAGTCATACATTCCTCTGATGACCGGCTTGCCCATGAACACACCGATAGAACCTGTTATCGAAGAGCGTTCCGCAACTATCTTGTTGGCATTTGCAGATATGTAATAGCCGCCTGACGCTGCAACGTCACCCATTGATACGACAACGGGTTTCTTCTCCTTTGCCTTTTCGATCGCATACCACATCAGATCGGATGCAAGGGCCGAACCGCCGGGAGAATCAACTCTCAACACAATTGCCTTAACGGCGTTGTTGTCCGCCGCATCCTTAACAGCTTTTACTATTGTGTCAGAGCCAACAACGCTTCCGCCAAACATGCCATCATTCGATGAGCCGGTGTTTATGGCTCCGCTGGCGAAAATGACCGCAACCTGTTCGCCGTTGTTCAGCCCTAGCGAATCAGAAGTAACCTGCCTGTAGCGCGACGCAGGAACGATCCTTAACCGCTCTTCTTCTTTGTAGCCAAGCTTGGTCTTTAATGCATCATGAACCTGATCTGGATAAAGAGCATCATCTATTAGGCCGATTTCTTTCGCTTGAAGTGCACCATAAGGAGCGTTGTCCATTATGGCAAGAAAATCTTCCTTAGATTTTCCGCGTGATTCAGACACGGCTTCAGTGAAGCGTTCAATGTATTCATCCAGGATCGCGTTCACTACCTCTTTGTGGCCTTCGCCCATAGAGGTTCTCGTGTATTGGTCCGGTGCGTTCTTATATTTTGGCCCGATCTGGATAACGTCTGCCTCAACGCCGAGTTTGTCTAAGGAACCTTTGTAGAACATTGCCTCGGCAGCAAAACCATTTACCCACAGATCGCCCGGAGGCGGAAGAAAGATCTTGTCGGCCGCGGTTGCTATGTAATATTCCTTATTCATTCCCATCTGCATATATGCATAGACGGGTTTGCCGGATGTCCGCAGATCCTTTATCGCATTTCTTAGTTCTTCGGCCTTGCCCCAACCGATGCCGGGAAAATTGATGTTAAGCAGCACGCCACCGATCCGGCTGTCTGCCTTTGCCTTTCGTAATTGGGTCAACAGACCGGTAAAGCTCTGCGAAGGGCCAACACCAACGGCTTCCATCAAAGGGTCTTCCGGGACATAGTCAGGAAGCGGGCCAGACACGTTCAGGACGAGAACGCTGTTGTTAGGAACGCTCGGCTGACCTAATGAGTTTGCGAGCAGGATAAAGCCGATGATGGCGACGATGACCACGACCAATATAAGACCGCCGCCAATGAGTATCCATTTTGTTGATTTTGAAGATGCCATGTCTAAAAATTGATCGGGCATGTTCCCGTATTAGGAAAGAACCCAGTCTGATTGAACATACGTATTTTGGTTGAAAAAAGTTTATTAGGAGCTACTTTCCTAAAAATTAGAATAGTCATATCTAACTTGGAGTGCAGCGTTGTCGAAACAGGTATTATAAGTTGCGGCAGAAAAGAACATTTACAATACCCGCCGCTTTGACTCGTAAATCTTTTATCTCAAAACCGGCATTTTTTGCCAGGTCGGCGGTTCTACGGTTGAAATGATCATCGATAAGAGCCGTTGTGGCTATGTTTAGAAGATCAAATGCTTTGCCCGCAATTCCGGGCGGCCGAACGTGTTCCAACAGTATAGCAGTTCCGCCCGGACGAATAACACGGCGAAGTTCTGAAAACGCAATGTCGGGATCGGGTATCGAGCAGAAAACCAGTGTCGCAAATGCTGCATCAAAAGAGTTTTCTGGAAAAGGCAAATGCTGAGCATCGGCTTGGAGCAATATTGAGCCGCGAGCTTTACCGACGGCAATTTCGATCATTTTCCGTGAAACTTCAGTGGAGATCGCTCGGTTAAAAGGCGGATACAGTTCAAAATTGACTCCGGTTCCGCAGCCGATCTCCAGAATATCGGCTCCGGTCGGCAGTTCCGCCAGAGCCTCTTTTCTCCATTCTCGGATGAACCATCTCTCGAACGGATCGAACAGCCCGTCATAAAAGCGAGCGAATTTATCGTAAACAGCCATTATTGGAAACTTAACGCAAGGATCGAAAGGATAAAAGCCGTTACGCGATGACAAGGCAGCTTGAAAGGTACAAAAGTTTGCCTGACCGCGTCTTTGAGCCTTTGCCGGTTTGCGATATGCTTTACGATATAACCTAAATATGGCTAAAAAAGGAACCATTCTCATATGCGATGACGAGGAAATAATGCGCGATGTTCTGGGGACGATATTGTCGTCAGCAGGATACAAGATCGATCTTGCCCGTACTGGCGAAGAGGCTCTGGAGCTTTACAGCGAGCGTTCTTACGATGTTGTGTTAATGGACGTTTCAATGCCGGGAATGGGAGGCCTGACCGCCCTTGAGGAACTTGTAAAAGCAGATCCTGAGGCTGTAGTGATAATGATCACAGCCTTCGCAACTTTTGATACCGCTATATCGGCTTGGGAAAAAGGGGCATCAGGAGTTATTAGGAAGCCGTTTCAAAACGAGCAGATACTCGCCTTTGTTGCACGCGGTGTGAAGAAACGCCGCAAAGAGGAGGAACGCCAGACCCTTCGTCAGGTAATGACGCGGTCGGTTCAGCGCGATGCAATAGTCGGGCGTTCTGACAAGATGGAAGAGATATTCCGTCTTGTTGAAAGGGTAGCTCCGGCGCGCTCGACGGTGCTTATAACAGGTGAAAGCGGAACCGGAAAGGAGCTGGTCGCCAAGGCCATACATGAAGCCAGTCCGCGAGCTGATCGTCCATTTGTTCCGGTAAATTGCTCAAATATTCCTTCGGAGCTGTTGGAATCTGAGCTTTTTGGCCACACTAAAGGAGCGTTTACAGGAGCGGTCTCAGTAAAGCGCGGTTTATTCGAGGTGGCAGACACAGGTTCGATCTTTTTAGATGAGATAGGTGATCTCAGGCCCGAAACACAGGTCAGGCTTCTGAGAGTCATACAGGAAAGAGAGTTCATCCCGCTCGGCGACACAACCGCAACCAAAGTGGACGTAAGGATAATCGCGGCGACGAACATTGATCTGAAAGAAGCAGTTCGTACAGGAATGTTTCGTGAGGATCTATATTATCGACTGTCTGTCGTCCCGATGGAATTGCCTGCACTCAGGAACCGGCGCGAAGACATTCTGCCGCTGACCAAGCATTTTATACATAAGTACAATGTAGAGAACGGACGGCACATCTCAGAAAATGTCTCTGCAGAGGTTCTTTCTCTGCTTGAGAATTACCACTATCCGGGAAACGTACGTGAACTGGAGAATATAATTGAAAGGGCGGTCG
This sequence comes from Acidobacteriota bacterium, assembly GCA_019639215.1. Classification (GTDB taxonomy): domain Bacteria; phylum Acidobacteriota; class Blastocatellia; order Pyrinomonadales; family Pyrinomonadaceae; genus OLB17. The sequence continues at coordinate 28,177 of JAHBSH010000007.1, read as the reverse complement.
TCATCGCCTCAACCGATGAGATAACCGTTGAGTGCCTCCGTCCTGAAGTGCAGGACCCTGACGCCGCTTATGAAAGCATTCGTAGCTCCGAAGGTGCTTCTGGCGAGATCGATCTGGCAAAGGGGGTGAATTTTTATGACGAGGTGAAAAGGTTTGAAATAGACCTGATCCGCCGTGCTCTAGAACAGACCGGCGGTCACCAGTCACGCGCCGCCCGCCTGCTGGGGCTAAACGCCACCACTCTTAACTCGAAGATCAAGTCTTATAACATCGCTCGATAGTCTCGCCGATTGTTGAAGTCTCAGTTATCAGTCGATTGGCTTGAAATACAAAATAATGCAATAAAATTCAAAGTTTCCAAAAAAAAAGATGAGCCAATAGAAAATAGACGACCGCAAAAATCCAGTAATCGCTGTGTTTTCATCAGTTCGTATAGTTGCAATTGAAAATTCATTCTTGGCATAATGGTTGCCTACTTTTCATCTCAGGCAGGAGCGGAGTTGGCATTATCCTGCGCAAAATTGAATCAATCCAGCTAAAAAGCATGTTATTTAGACAGGATTTGGACTTCGAATTCTCTGGTTTGAGGCCCATGTCGAGAGGTTATCCATTTTTTGACGTGTTTTTTGGTTAGACAAAAAAATCATTCAGGAGGAAATAAATGAGGACACTCATTTCTTGCATGGCATTATTTGCGGTCGCCCTTTTTGGAACCGTCTTAGTGCAAGCTCAGAACACAGGGTCCATAGCAGGTACGGTGGTGGATGCTAACGGAGCAGTCGTTCCCGGTGCATCCGTTGAGGTTACAGGCCAAGCCGGCCAGCGCTACAATGTGACAACCAATAGTCGCGGCGCTTACCAAATTCCAAACATTGGTGCGGGATTTTACACTGTTCATGTTACGGCCCCAAATTTTAAAACCATTATCGTCCAAAATGTAAAGGTTGACGTTGCAACACCCTCAACGGTAAATGCAACGCTCGAACCCGGAGCGGTTACAGAAGAGGTAATTGTAACCGGAGGACAAGAGGTGCTGCAATCACAGACACCGACCATCGGCAGCACGATAACCGGAAGGCAGATAACGGAGACACCGATAACGTCGCGTGACGCATTGGATCTTGTTACTCTTTTGCCGGGTGTATCAACAACCGGCGCTCCGCGTCGTTCGACGATCAACGGTCTGCCGAAAGGATCGATCTCGATCACCATTGACGGCGTTGATGTTCAGGACAACTATTTGAGATCGTCGGACGGTTTCTTTACTTACGTACGTCCACGCGTTGACGCCATTGACGAAGTTACTGTAACCACCGCGGTTCCAGGAGCTGAGGTGGCAGGCGACGGAGCCGTTGGAATTCGATTTGTTACACGCCGCGGCACCAATAAATATACGGGCGGCGGTTTTTGGCAGCACAGAAACGATGCCCTCAACGCAAACTATTGGTACAGCAACCGCGATGGATTGCTACGCCAAAAAATGCGATTGAACCAGTTTGGCGGAAGGCTTGGAGGGCCGATCCCGTTCCCGAACTTTGGCGACAGCGGCGGACCATTCTTTAATTCAGGCAAGGATCGTGCATTCTTTTTCGTCAGCTATGAGGAGTTCAGGTATCCTGAGGCTCAGGCTCGATCAAGAACGGTTCTGACGCCGCAGGCAATGGCCGGAAATTTCAGCTACATTGTCGGAGGTCAAGTCCGCACCGTCAATGTTTTCGACATTGCCGCAAATAATTCAACTCCGCTTCCGTCAACGATAGACCCGACGATTGGAAGCCTATTGAATAGAATTCAATCAGCGACAAGCGGAGGAACCCTTGTTCCTATCCAGAATTCACAAGGCGTTGTAACCGATCCGAACCGCATGCTTTTCCGGTTCAACAACCCCGGCAGTCAGAAGCGTACATTTTTGGCATTGCGTTTTGACGTTAACATAACGAAGAACCACAGCATTGAGAATATTACTAACCATCAGAAATTCGATTCCATGCCAGACTTTTTGAACAGCATGGATCCGCTTTTCCCAGGCTACACTGGATTCTCACAAGGCTCGACACGTAATTCCAATTCTACAGCTCTTAGGTCTTCTTTCACATCGAACCTTATCAATGAGATGCGCTTTGCCTATGGTTGGGGCGAGTCAGCATTTGCTCCTGAATTGTCTCCCTCTTACTTCGCGGACCAAGGCGGATTCAACGTTAACTTTGGCGGAGCACTCGGCATCACCGGTGCGACAATTCGCAACAGCAAGAGCGGACGTTCATCTCCGACCAAAGATTTTACGAATAACCTGACATGGATCAACGGCAAGCACACCATCGGTATCGGCGGACAGTTCAAGCGGGTCGGTTTTAGCGACTACGCGACAAACTATAATGCCCCGACGGTTTACTTCGGCATTGCGAGTGCAACCGATCCGGTAGCATTCAATGCGTTTAATACAGCAGTGATGCCCGGAGCTTCGGCAGGAGATCTGACAGCAGCCAGAGCTTTTTACGCCGGACTTACAGGCCGTATATCCCAAGTTGACTTTTGGGCAGAACAGACTTTGGCCGGAAAGTATGCTGTTGGAGAGGAAACGGGAAACAAGGTCAGACAGGACAGCTACGGCCTTTACGTTCAGGACACCTGGAGGATCAAGAACAACTTGAGCTTCAATTTCGGCGTCAGATGGCAGCCGCAGACCTCCTATATCGCTCTTTCCAAAAATTATGGCAGAGTTGGAGATTTCGGTGATATCTGGGGTATCTCCGGCCTTAACAATCACTTCAAGCCTGGAACGATGACAGGTCGTGATCCGATAATTGTTCGGGTGGAAGAAGGTGAGGCGGCAAACGAGACCGACTTCAATAACTTTGCACCGAGCGTCGGTTTTACCTATAGTCCTGATTTTGACGGCGGCGTGCTTGGAACATTCTTTGGCGGCCCCGGTAAGAGCGTTATTCGTGGTGGATTTTCGCGAGCCTTTGTTCGTGAGGGAACACTGCTTCTTTTGAACCTTTTGGGATCCAACCCCGGCGGTTCAAGGATCGACCTGCGCAGACACTCGTCATTTGGCAATATAGTCAGTGCGACAAATCTTCGCGATCCAAATAACCCAAACCTGTTAATGCCTGAAGTTGGTACCGATTACCCCGACACACCGCAGTTTCCATATGCAGTTACTCAGAACATCGGTATCAATGCCTTTGATCCGAATCTGAAAACCGGTTTCGTTGATTCATGGAGTGCCGGCTATCAGCGTGAACTTGACCGTAACACCGTGCTGGAACTTCGATATGTTGGAACACGCGGTCGTGATCTGTGGGTTCAGCATAATTACAATGAACTGAACACTATCGAAAACGGTTTTGCTGATGAATTCCGTATAGCACAGCAGAATCTGCTTGCAAACATTGCTGCAAACCGCTGTCAAGCTGGTTTGCAAAACACAACTCCTGGTGGTGCTGGATACACTCCGAATTGTCAGGTGAACTTTGCATACTTTGGGGCTGGAACAGGGACGAGTCCGTTGCCGACATTTGTTTGGCATTTGGTCAACCCGATCAACCCCACAACGCCGGCAGATCCTCTGAACTTGGCGAACTACTCTAACATCTTTTTCCGTGCAAATGCTGGATCTTTGAGTATTCATAATCCGGCTGTTCAAGGTCTTGCGGCAACGCTCGACAACACCGCCGGAAACAGGGCTAGAGCTACCGCTAACGGTGTGCCGAGGAACTTCTTCTATGCAAACCCGATGTCGGGAAGCGGCGGAGCATACATTCTAACCAACAATGAAAAGAGTTGGTATGATGCGGCTGTTATAGAGGTCAGAAGACGAATGTCGGCAGGCCTTAGACTCAATGCCAGCTACACTTTTGCTAAGGCGTTTACAAATGCCTATTCAACTTCAGCTGGTAACGACCAAGTAAACTTTACTGGTATGACCCTTAGAGACACTGGTTTGCAGAGAGCTTCTGCTCAGCACGACCTGCGTCATGCATTCAAGGTTGATGCAACCTATGATCTGCCATTCGGCCGCGGCGGCAAATTCTTCTCAAACGCAAATGGTTTCGTTAATGGGATCATTGGCGGTTGGGGAATAGCACCGGTCATCAGATGGCAGAGCGGTTCGCCAATTGTCATGCAGAACGTCCAGCTTGTCGGCATGACACGCGATGAATTGCAGAAGGAGATCAAGGTTCGTAAAGGTACGAACGTTGTTACCTTCCTGCCTGACGACATCATTCTGAATACTCAGAGGGCATTCAGTCTTGATATCAATAGCGCGACCGGTTACAGCAGCACGTATGGCGGCGCTCCTGAGGGACGTTACATTGCTCCTGCTGGTTTTGGTAATTGCCAAGCCCGTTATGCTGGCGAATGTGGTTTTGCCAACTTGGTTCTTTATGGTCCGACCTACTTCAAACTTGACGTCAGTCTGATGAAGAAGGTTCACTTTACCGAAACGTTCAATATCGAGCTTCGGGCCGCATTCTATGACGCGTTGAACGCACCTAACTTCCGTGTCGGAAGCTGGGGAGCTGATACCGTTGTACTCGGCGGCGGCGGAGCGACGTTCGGACAGCTTGGAACCGGTGCGGCATTCCAGGATGTTTCGACAACGAACGATCCGGGCGGCCGTATAGTTGAATTCAACTTCAGGATAAACTTCTGATCTTTGCTTACAAATAGCAAATAGGAATGCATTCCATTTTGGCGTTGTCAGTATACTGGCAACGCCTTTTTATATTTTTGGAGTTGTTAAAAAGAGGCTATAATGAGGTTCGATGGGAAAGATTCCTGCCCTCCTTACTTACTGATGAACGGATCCAAATTCAACACCGCAGGGTCATCATTGGTTCCGCTTGGGGCTGGGGACATTATTGATCGGGCGGTGCGGTTTTATCGCAAGCACTTTGCGACGCTGGTGCTTATTGCGGCGCCGCCTGTGATCATTGGAACCGTGCTTTCTGTTGTTTGGTTGCAGATCGCCCGTCAGATATTTTTTACAAGCGGTTATAGCCAGGTTGAAACAACGCTTTACGTTTTTTTTACTTTCCTTGGAACGATAATAATATGGTTTGCCCAGACCGTAACTACGTTTACCGTTATGGGCGGTGCCTCCCGAAATTTTGTCCGACATCTTTTGTTTGATGAGCCGATAAGCTTTGCGGCGACCTACCGTAATGTTAGGGAAAGACTTGCTGGGCTGCTGCTTTCCTCGGCTCTTATAGTCGCCATTCTCGGTGTTTTGGGCATAATCGCGTTCTATATATGCCTTCTCATCGCGACGATCCTTATATCGCTTACGATGTTGTTTCTTTCGATGCTGCCTCCAATAGCGTTCATACTGTCGGTCGTGTTCGGCGTAGCGACGCTAGCAGCAGCATACTGGCTATTCTGTTTGCTGGCATCTCGTTTCGCATATGTCCCACAGGTGATGCTGGTCGAGGAGCAGGGAGTGTTTGCTTCCATCGGTCGCAGTATGTCGCTGGCTAGCGGCAATGTAAAGCGGTTTGCTGCACTTCTTGCCTTTACAACCTTGGCGGCATACTCTGCTCTTGCCATTCTTTACATACCGCTCGGGTGGTATGCCTGGTATCAGGGGGTGGAGTTTTTTTCATTCGACAATGCAGCTGTTCCCGCATGGCTGGAAATTTCCCAACAGCTTATATGGCAGGCTAGTTTTGTAATAATGTCACCGGTCTGGATGATCGGCTTATGTCTTTTGTATGTCGATGAAAGGGTTCGACACGAGGGTTATGATATCGAACTTTTAGCTGCTGCAAACATGGGCGACATACCTGACGTGCCCAGTTCGTATGTGAATCCTTTGCAGCCTGCTTTGGGATCGATCAAACCCGTAGAAGCTGTGGCTGCTGTTGAGAACACAGGCTCAATGCTTGGGCTGAAATAGATGCTGCGAGACCGCACATATATCATTACCGCTACTGTCGCTGTCATTTTGGCGTGCGGACTTTCCGTGTTTGGCATATCGTCCTCAGAGTATCGATCCAACATCGAAAAGGTTAGTGAGGTCGTCGATGAAATGCGCCGAGACATTTACGAGATGGGCAACGGCGGTCCTCCCGAAGGGTTTGATCCGGGAAAAATTCAGAGAATACGAGAGATGTTGCCTGCACAGATGACTGTAAGCACATCGAGTGATGAGGTTACTGTCTCGAACCGCTGGCTGCATACCGATCTTGATGCGTTTCTCACCGAAAGCGATCCGGATAGGCGTCTGACAATTCTTGGCGGCATAGATGAAAGGCTGACCGCTCTTGCATGGCAACTTGCAGAGTATGAAAACGCACAGGCATCAGAAAGATCAAAAGACGAAGACAAGCAAAAATTGGCTGAGATCCTGCAAAGAGAGCAGTTTCAAAAGCCATCGGGCGAACAAAAAAGCCTTATTGAAAGATGGATCGACCGCATACTTGAATGGTTGACAGGCTTATTCCCCAGACCTTCCGGCGGTCCGCAAATCAGCGCGTCGCCCGGACTGGCACGCCTTATGCAGATCGCCGTCATTCTCCTTGTAACGGCACTAGTACTTTTTACGGTTTATAAACTTGCTCCGCATATATTTCCGTCCTTGCGTCGTTCTAAAAAGGATGTTGACGGCGAGCGGGTCATACTTGGTGAAACAATAGAGAAAGACCGAACACCTAATGATCTGCTTAGAGAAGCGGAACTCCTTTTTCAGCAGGGAGATAACCGTGGGGCAATACGCAAGGGCTACATCGCATTGCTTTTTGAACTAAGCGAACGCGGAGCAGTTGGTTTGGCTCGACACAAGACAAACAGAGATTATCTCCGCGATGTTCGCAAACAGGAAGCATTGTTTACTCCAATGAGCGGGTTGACAGGAGTTTTCGAGAAAGCATGGTACGGTTCGCAGGCGGTCGGGCCTGAGGCATGGCATTACTTCAAAGAAGGGTATCTGGCCATGCTGAAAGATCATAGACGAATGGACAGATGAAAGAAAGACTGTTGATATTAGGAGGATTGGTCGTTGTGCTTGTCGTCATGGCAGGCCTCAACGCTGCGTCCTATGTTCAAAAGATCAAGGAGCCTGACTCTGAGATCTTTCCGAACAGATCAACGTTCCATCCGGGAGCAACAGGCCTGCTTGCCTATTACACATTGCTTGCTGAAACGGGCCGCCCTGTAAGCAGATGGCAGCAGCCGATGTCAGAACTGCTTTCAAACAGCGGTGAAAAGCCGGCGACATTCATAATGGCCGGGCCTTTTAGAAAGGAACTTACCGAGGACGAAAAACGTGAGCTGCTCGAATGGGTAGGCAGAGGCGGACGTCTCGTTATCATCGACAGAGAACCCGCTGCAGAGCTGATAAAAACAACGTCGGACTGGAGCATTTCTTCTATGTCATCAGCGAACATAGATCTGTTGTCTGTAGATCCGGCAGATCAGAAACAGATGACAACCGGTGTGACAGCGGCTGCGCCTGATCAGCCAACAATTCTCACAACGGGTGTAAATGCAATTCAGCCCTCGCGATATGCATCGTCATTGTTGCTGGCCCATCTCCAACCAAATGCGGGTGAAAGTCACGACGACGGACATTATATTGATGATAGCGGCGACGATATATATCAGGATGAGGAATTGGACGAGTATTACAATGGTCAGGAGAATGTTCAGCCAACGGCTACGCCCCATGATTTTTTTGGAGATCCGGATCCGCAAGATCCTCCTCCGCCTTCAGCAAGTCCAACTGTAGCTGTTGAGCAAACTCCGCAAGAAACGGTTGCTGAAGAAACTGTTGAGGAAGAATACGAACCTTCATTTAGTGCACCGGTCGTACATATTTCAGATGGCGATCGTGTTTTTCTGGCAGAAGCACCGTATGGAATGGGCAGGATCGTTTTTCTGACCGATCCGTTCATCGTGGCGAACGGGGGCATTTCAATGACTGATAATTCCCGTCTTGCCATCAATCTTGCAGGTGCAGGACCGACTGTGTTTGACGAGTATCATCACGGATACGGATCGGGGAACAATCGCTTGTTCGAATATTTTGCCGGAACACCGGTCATTGCTATATTGTTCCAGTTAGTTCTTGTGATAGCTCTTGTGATGTATTCGCGAAGCCGTCGGTTTGCAAGGGCTGTTCCTGATCCCGATCCTGACAGGTTATCAAAACTGGAATACATAGCGGCGATGGCCGAATTGCAGCAGAAGACCAAAGCCTACGACCTGGCTATGGAGAATATCTATTATGATCTGCGCCGGAGGGCGGCGAGGATGCTGGGCGTTGACGGAACAACGGTAAAGCCTGAAGAATTGGCCGCGCTTATATCAGAACGGAGCGGGCTTACTAAGGCAGAAGTGCTTGCCAAGATAAACAAATGTCAGGAAATAATACACGGGGAACCGACCAATAAGAATGAAATGCTGCGGTTGACCGCATGGCTTCGGGATGTGGAGGAGAAGCTCCGGTTGAAGCGTCACAGAAAAACCAGGATCTAAGCAGATGTCCTCTACCGCACTATTCATACTATTGCTGCTCTTTTTTGTAACTAGCGTCATCGGCGTTGTCACGGGCAGTAATTCGCTTATAACCGTCCCGGTAATGTTCCAGTTCGGCATTGATGAAAAGGTCGCGCTCGGAACGAATATGTTCGGTCTGACCTTCATGTCCATCGGAGCCTCGATACCATTTATCAGGGCGGGCAAGGTCGAGTTTGAAAGATTGTCGCCCTTGATAATCCTTACTGTTATTGGTTCAGCTATCGGGGCAGCGTTGGTTGGCGTTATCACTAATCAGGGCATAAAGCTGATGGTGTCGATTGCCATGGTTGCTGTGGTGGTCTTCACACTCTTTGACCGGACAAAAAAGAGTGCCGAACCGGATAAAAGTGAGATCTCGTCGGGAAAGACTATGTTCACGTTCCTGCTGACGTTCTTGCTTGCAATTTACGGAGGACTTTACAGCGGAGGCTATGTTACTGTCCTGACGGCGGTCTATGTCGCTTTTTTCGGCATGACATACGGTGGCTCGATAGCTGCTACAAAGGTCATAAATGTTTTTTCCTCGGCAATAGCGACGGCCATTTTTATGTGGAACGGCCTCGTGGATTATCAGCTAGGAATTTTGCTGGCGGTGACGATGTTTGCCGGTGCTTATGCCGGAGCACATTTTGTGACCAAGATGAATGACCGCGTTCTACGTGTGATTTTCGTTTCGACCGTGTTTCTTTTGGCAGGGAAAACGCTTTACGATCTTTTGGCACGATAGCAGATCTAGACGGCCTCGCTGCTCTGGAGAAGGTACTTTGTTATAGAATAACTTATGCTCAATCATACACCCGCGACGGTTGCTCACATCCTAAACGAACTCCGAAAGACGATAGTTGGACAAGACGAGGTTTTGGAACAGGTTTTGGTGGCGATATTGGCCGAAGGCCATGCATTGCTTGAGGGCGTGCCCGGGACGGCAAAAACGCTTATGGTCAAAACGCTGGCTGAGATAATAGGAGCCAGATTTTCCCGTATTCAGTTTACGCCCGACCTAATGCCATCTGACATTACTGGAACGAATGTGTTCAATATGCGGACATCCGAGTTCACCTTGCGCCAAGGTCCGATCTTCACAGACATTCTGCTTGCTGATGAGATCAATCGAACACCACCAAAAACGCAGGCTGCATTGCTTGAAGCGATGGAAGAGCGACAGACGACCATTGATGGTGACCGATATCCGCTTTCGCCCATATTTACGGTGCTGGCGACAGAGAATCCGATAGAATATGAAGGCACTTATCCTCTTCCTGAAGCGCAGCTTGACCGTTTCCTGCTAAAGGTACTGATAGACTATCCGCGTGCTCAAGAAGAACTTGAGATCGTGGCTCGTTGGGACGGCGGATTCAATTCTCGACATCTGGAAATGGCTAATATCCAGCCGCTGCCTGATGGAGCGTCTATTTCACATTGCCGAGCAGAAATAAGAGCAATGCGCATGGAGCCTAGCGTTCAGAAATATGTTGTGGATATTGTACAGCGGACCCGGAGCCATCCGACGATCTTGTATGGAGCTAGTCCTCGAGCTTCGATAGCCTTGCTACTTTGTTCAAAGGCCTTGGCGGCGATTCGCGGCAGGGATTTTCCGACGCCTGATGATGTTCGAGATATTGCTCTGCCTGTTCTGCGTCACCGCCTTGCTCTTAGGGCAGAAGCCGAACTGGAAGGGGCAACAACTGACGCCGTGATCTCAGATATTATAAAAACTGTCGAAGTTCCAAGATAAACCGATCAAGATCACGAGCCTTCAGGATCTTCTACTACCGGTGTTTTGGCCGGTGTAGGTTGAGGTGTTTGCTGCCTCGGGGTCTGCCTAGGTGATGGCGCCGGAGTGGCCGGAGCGGGCCTTTCTGCCGGAGCTGTATTTGTGTTTGACGCCGGTGACCTGCCCGGCGACGGAGAAGGCTTTGGCTCCTCAGATGCAGTGTTGGCCGGAACCGGGACAAGCACTACAGTGCCGGGGTCATTCGGCATGAACGGGCTGCCGGAATTCGGATCGATGGTAACGTAACCGCCCGGAGGCTGGTATTGCGGTGCTCCCGGAGGCGGTGCTCCCGTTGCCCATGGATTGTAGCCGTCGCCGCCGGGAATTGTATCTATAGGTAAGCCGCCCTGTTCGGTCAGCGTTTCAGGAAAAGCATTCGGCATTGCGGCAAGCTGTTGCTCTTCGGCACCTGTCGCCGGATTGATCGGCTGCACAGGCTGGCCATTTGTGTCAGGCATCAAAACGGTCTGCGGATCGGTCTGTTTGCTCTGAGTCGCATAGATCATTACAGCGGCGAGGGCTCCAATACCAACGATAACGGCCAAAGCGGTTTTCCATAGGTCAGTACCGCCTGCTGTCGCTGCTGCGGCATGTCCTGCATGGTCTTGTTTCATTGCCGCCGATATCTCGTCAATGAATTCCTGAGCGGTCTGCTGGCGCGTTGCAGGATCCTTGGACATAGCTTTCAGCATGACCGGTTCGATCCCTTTAGGAATATCACTTCGGAAAGCCACCAACGGAGCCGGAGGTTCCTCGATGTGCTTTGCCATTATGTCCGATGCTTTCTCACCTGTGAAAGGCACAACTCCCGCCAGCATCTCATAAACCAAAATACCAAGCGAATAGATGTCAGAGCGTTCATCAGGCTGGTCAGAACCGCTGCATTGTTCCGGGGAAAGATATGCCAGATCTGCCGGATCATCTGTCCCCGGGCCGATTCTGGACAAGGCGTTCGGCGTTGAAAAATCTGCCACCTTGACGATGACATCCTTTTCAGGCCCGTCCGCAAGCAGGACATTTTCCGCGGTCAGATTACCGTGAACAACGCCGGCTGCATGAGCCGCTGCCAAGGCTCTTGCGATCTGCCGGGAGGTCTCAACAGCAGAATCTGCCGGAAATGCCCCGTCGCGAAGGATAATAGATTTCAGCGTCCGTGCGCTTGCAACGTCGTGAACAGAATATACGATCCCGTTGGCATCAGTGCCAAAATCAACTGCTCCGAATGCGTTAGCATCAACGATGCGTGCCGCGATCTTTGATTCTTCAAAAAAGCGGTCTGCAGCGGCCTGGCTGTGAGCTAGATGTGAAGGCAAAATGCGAATGGAAAGAGGTTTTTCCATCAAAAGGTGTGTTGCCTGATACAGATCGCCGTCCGCGCCTTGACGTATCAGGGCATCAACACGGTATTTTTCAGCGATCACTTTTCCGATAACTTCGTTTGCCATCACTAATTAGAACGATCAAACCACGCTCTGGTTGCAAATAAAGACGTAATAGGGCAAGATTTTTTGCCCTTAGGCCCAAAAGAACGCGGACAGGATCATTTTCCGATCCGGCCCGCGTTCATCAATTCTGATCTCGATACTAAAGTTTGGCGAAAACGATAACAAGTGCAAAAAGCACGAGTGATTCGATAAGCGCCAGAGCGATGATCATGAGTGTCTGAACCGTACCGGCAGCACCCGGATTGCGAGCAGCACCTTCAGCAGCACGCGAACCGACAAGTCCCTGTGCGAGAGCAGCAAGTCCGGCTGCGATACCGAAGCCGATGCCGCCGGCGATCGCCTTATAAGCTGCAACGGTTGATTCGTTGTCTGCGGCTCCGCCTTGAGCCATTGCCGGCAATGCCATAATTGCAAGTGCCAGAACTGAATATGCAAAATATTTGATCTTTGTCATTTTTATAGTCTCCTGTTTTATATTTTGAAGACCTTCGACATGAAAACCAGTGAAATATCCGACTGTGGTATTATTTCGCCTCACTTCCGGTATGCCTTGATTTCTACTCTCGTTGGAGTCAAGGCTCCTGTTGCGTGCGGGCATCTACTATATAATGCGGATACTTCTCTTATTTTCTATCAAAAGCCGTTCTTATTCGGGATAATATATCCCAAAATCCTTAGATCTACGCATGTGCGGCCGCAGCTGCGTCGCCATGATCGGCGGCATGATCCTCATCATGATGGTCATCATGCGGCGGATGGCTTACCTCACTAATATATATCGATGACAGTAGTGTGAATACAAGTGTTTGAACAAACGACACAAAAACTGCCAGAACCAAAAGTCCCGCCGGAACCAATATCTGTGTATATGGCGGAAATAGGTTTGATATTGAAAAATAGATCTGTTCGTCAGCATAAAGGTTCGCGAAAAGGCGAACACCTAATGTTATAGGCCTGATCATATTACTGAACAGCTCTATGGAAAATATCAGCGGAGTGATAAATATTGCCATCAACAGCGGCAGCTTAGGCCCTGAAAGATGCCCGAGGTGTTTCATCAACCCGTTTTCGCTGATGCCGACGTAGTTGTAATAGACGAAGGAAGCGATACCGAGAGCGAACGTAACACTGACCGAAGCGGTCGGCGACATAAAGAGCGGAAATGTTCCCATCAGGTTTGAGATAAGAACAAGCACCGCGAATGTCGCAATGACCGGAAAATACTTGAATCCGTGCTCACCGATAACGCTGACGACAAGATCCTTGATAGCGAGAAAGCCTGATTCGAGCGTCATCTGGCCTGGATGCGGATCTTCTTCAGAAAGCTTGCCTTTCAGCAGCCCGATCACGATCACAGAAACGATGCAGGCAATGGTAAACATTATTGTGTACCACGGGATCGCATTCTCAGGTGTGTACATACCGAACATGGCCTCTGCGTCAGTGCCAAAAAGGGCAAAGAACTTGTCCCAGACGGGCTTTGTGTATGCCATCTGGAATTCATGAACCGGTTTGCCAAAATAATGATTGATAAATTGGACAATAAGTGGCGTCGGATGTTCGGCTGCTAAAAAGAACATTATTAAATTTCCTTCCTGTTAGAGAAGCTCGTAAATATATTCAGCGTTCCGTCCACGACAACGGCAAAGCCGAAACCGGCTGTACCCAAAATGACCGGAACTATCGGTACTATCTCAGTGATATAAATGAACGCGATGACGGCGCCGAGTGCCAAATATCTGCCGATATAGCGTATCGCGGAAACCTTTGGCTTTTCGCCTTCGGCGGCCTCATCAAAAACCTTTTTGAGTGAATGCTTTAGCCAATAATAGTTAGCGAAAGCAAGTCCGGCGCCGATAGCTACACCAATGCCGAACCTAACGGATACAAAGATCATACCGGCTGCGGTTCCGATAATGCCCAGAACACCTAGAATTACCAGAATTCTACGATGTGCTTTCGGAAACACAGAACTTTCCGTCCCGGCGATAGTGTTCTGGTCATCCGTCATTCAAACCCTAAATTTTACAAAGGAAACGGGGAAAATTCAATGCAGGCCGAGTGATTTTCCATCATCGGTCGAGCGTCTCTCTTGCGAAGTGTCTGAGGAAGGTGTTGAGTCGTGTTCGCCGTTGCTTGCAAGATCGAGCTGTACCGGAGCCGCTCTATGCTTCGGTGTCCCCAATATCTGCGTGTTCAGGCGGAATATCTGTACAAATCCGATGATTGACCCTAGAACGACCCCGCCAACAAGTCCGTACGGCGAACTGCCGATAAGCAGATCTGCAAACCAACCAAATATCATCATGAAAACTATAGGCGCGGCCAGGACGATACCTGCGGAAAAGGCAAGACCTGTCATTCTTACCGATTCTTCAGTGGTTGGCGGTGCATAATCAGCTTTTGTGACAAAGATCTCCTGCTGTTTTGGCGTCTCTTCCGGTTGTTCGGGCGGTGATATCGTCAGAAATTGCGGAGGGTCGGGCGATTCATCTTTTTGCTTTTCATCGGCAGCGGTCTTCTTTATCGGAAAAGGAAGATCGAGACCCGAAATGTCGAACGGGCCTGACGCGGTACGTTGTGGCGATTCTCCCGGCTCCTCATTCCCAAAAAGACCGAGTACGTTTGCACGTTCAGCCGCCGGGCGTTCAGTTGGCCGCTGAGTTTCGGAAGTATTGGACGATTCGTCTTCAAAAAGGCTTTTTATCATTACCGTGTGCCGGCTGGTATTTGCTGGCCGGTCTGCTTATGTGTAAGCATGTTGAATAGTTTATCCTGGATGTCAGCATTTGAGACCAGACTGCCGTGCGATTCGCACATTGAAAGCTCCGAATCGATCAAAAGACTGGCTGCCTCACCCGGTTTCGCAAGTGACTGGCGGGCAAGCGAGCGTCTCGTTACAACACCGTCACCCATACCCATAAGCAGAGTGGTCAATTCATCGGAAGTGATCTTTTTACCGTCCGAGGTCGTATATGCAGACGGTTTGAACTGCGTTATCCATCGGTCGCGTTTTTTATTCTGTCGAAGTATGACGGCATTGTTCGTCAGCTTACAATCTGAACCGACCAAATGAAATGTAACAGGTGCAGTGTCCAAAGGGCGTGCGTTCAGGGCAGTTTGAAACTTTTTAGCTCGATCCAGCACATTCCTGAAATACAATCTGGCAACCCTTTGCTCATCTGCGCTGAATTCTTTAGAGAAATTCTTTCTTTTCCATATCGCCCATTCGTATTCTTCCCAAGTTGCCGGATCGAAAAGGTTTATTTCCACCGGCTCCAGATCTTCATTGTACGCTCGCAGACTTCCATCGTGAGGCAAAAGCTGATAGAGCGATGGGATGGTGAAGACATCGTAGATATTTATGTCGCGGACAAAAGGCAAATTTATCGGAGCGTATGAATATCCGTTTATAAAAGCATTCAGGGCAAGAATAGAACCTTCGTTAGGTGTGCCAAGAAGAAATATCTTCTCAAAATGTTTAGTTCCTGCCCAACTAGGCTTTGGTTCTCCTGCTGACAGGTCGCGGTCGCCATACATTGCAGCATAGCGTGTGATAAGACCGCCCATCGAATGAGCTATCACATTGAACTTGAGGTCGGGTTTGCCAAGTTTCTTTTTCAGAGCTTCGATCTTTTGTATCAACAGCCTTGCCGTCTCGACATTATCCAGCCGCCAATCATAAGGAAAGACGTAAAATGAGTCCTGGTATCCGTTCTCACCCGGCTCGTCCCAGGTTGCTTCGGTATAGCCGCCTTTTTTTTGAAGCGAATCAATAAGCTGTGCGTATATTTCGACCTCTGGCAAAAAGCGCGCAAGACGAACTCCGCGAATTATGTCTTTTGAGACAAGATCGTCATGATTCTGAGATATATTCGGCGAAATGGGCAAACGCAGATCATTGATCTTTGATCTTCTGGTATTGAACCATACCATTTCTCCCGTGTTCTTATTTACCAGTTCCGAACCGGTGATGCCGGGAATGATAATTATCGGAGCCTTGCCGGTGACCACTGCTTTTTCCTCTGCAGGTGCAGGAATGTCTTGTGCCGCGACGGGAGCGACCGCAACAAGAAAGAGGAAAATAAACCAGATCTTGCGAGTTAAAAATACCCTCATTGGGATAAAGAAATGCATACGCATTTAGCTTGGATGCTATAAAACACAGGAAATTCTATCATTTTTTGAGTTGGCTGAGAATATTTGTCTCGGTCGGTGACACAAGTTCATAAAGGGTTCCACGCCAGCGGATGGTGCGGTTAAAGGCCGCTGCAAGACAATTTGCAAGATAAATGAACGGTGTCACAGCCCACAATGTGATCTGGGGAAATATCTGCTTTTGCAATAATTCCTCAGAGCCTTGCATGGCAATCGTGACAGCTTTCAGACGCAAATATGCCTTTGCGGAGGAAAGGATAGTTACCAGCATCAGTGTTGCGATGGAGAACCAGACGGCGAACGAATTCTGACGGCTGAAGATGATGACCCCGAGAGCCGCAATCATTACACCGCAGTAAATAGCGGCCCCGATCAGCGACTTTACCCACAGATCGGGCATATATACGCGGGTTATCTTCATCTGCCGCGTTGTGAACTCAAACAGCTGCCTGCACGTGACATTCTCAACCGTCGGCGTCAGCGCCTGTGGAATAAATTTGATACCAAGTCCGGCTTTTCGAACTGCACTCGTGAGGGCGAAATCATCCGAAAGCGTTCCTTTCCATTTATTCCGCATATCTATCTTTTCAAAAATATCGCGGCGTATAGCGGTCGAACCGCCCCAGCAGAAATTCGTTTTTTGGTTCGGTCCAAGTGCCGATGCGATGGAAGCATTCCAGACTGAGAGCAACTCAGAAGCAAGAGACGTGCTTTTAGAAAAGAACCAGCGATAGCCCGTTGCCGCGCCGATACTGTTGTCGGCCAGCGGGACGACAAGATGCCGAAGCCAGTTTTCAGCCGGCCTGGCGTCAGAATCTACGAACACGAAAACTTCCGAAACGTCGTCAGCGTGAAGCACCGCTTCGCGAAGATTCGCGACCTTTTGTCCCGTGTTTGATGACTTTGCGGCAATGACCAATTTTGCATTTTTATGCCGACCTAAAAGGTCTTTTATCACCGGAACGGACGGATCATTTTCATCGTCAGTGACGAAAATGACCTCATAGGCAGGATAATTTTGTTGAAACAGCGCGGCGAAGTTCTCGTGAATGCCTTCGTCCAAGCCCTTGCACGGAGCTATGATCGTGGCGAAAGGTAGATCATCAGGCAGATCTTTGTTGAGTTCGTTGCGGAAATAATTCAGATAATCCAGCCCGCTGCGAAACGACCTGTAGCTGAAATAAACCAGAATGACCGCAAAGAAATAAAAGATATAGATCATTCGAAAAAATAATTAGGACAGAATGGTTTGTAAAGACCGGACAGTTCTCTGCGTTGCTCCGCGATTTTCCGCCATTACATCTGCCGCATTGCGGCCAAGTTCTTCGCTCTCCTCGTCGTCTTCGAGCAGGTCAGAGAATGCGAGGAAAAGATCGTCCGGAATTGCGGTTTCGGGTGTCTTTTCAAACTGTATCAGGGCCTTTTTTTCAAGAAATGTTTTTACAACATCGGTGAAATTGTGTGTGTAAGGGCCGGTCACGATCGCCTTGCCTGCGGCGGCCGGTTCCAAAACGCTTTGTCCGCCATGCGGTATCAGCGAGCCGCCGACAAACACCACCCGCGCCAACGGATAAGCTCCACGGAGTTCGCCGATGCTGTCGAGCAAAATGATATCCGCGTCTTTGTCCTCGGGTAAAGGTTCCGCAGAACGGCGGACGAAAGAATACCGTGTCCATTCACAGGCAGGATCATTCCTGAAATCACGAATGAGTTTTGCCACCGCATCAAATCTTTCCGGGTGACGCGGAGCGATCAAAAGTCTTGCTTTGTTCGGAGAATTTTCCGCGTTGAGCGAACAGAATGCATCAATAACCCAGCGTTCTTCCGGTTCGTGCGTGCTGGCGGCGATGATAAGCGGTTTTCCATCAGAAAAACCGAACCGTTCATCAAGTTCTTTGGTCACGGCGTCATCGCTTTCGTTGAGTTTTAGATCGAATTTGATGTTTCCTGTGATGTTAGTTCGGCCGCCGTCCATACCTAGTGAGGCGATGCGTCTTGCGTCCGCGTCGGTCTGCATAAGCGCCAAACTGACATTTGCCAAAACTCCTTTCATCAGTGCGGCAAAATTTGAATATCTGTTAAAGGATCTTTCGGAGAGGCGCCCGTTTACAATGGCGATCTTTGCTCCGGCGCGCGTAGCTTCGTGGATGAATCGCGGCCATATCTCGGTCTCCATCAAAAACACAGCTGACGGTTTGAAATTTTCAAGCGCACGGCGAACGGTGAATTTCCAGTCAAAAGGAAAATAGAAGATAGCATCGGCCTTTCCGGCAAAGATATTTTTTGCAAGCTCCTGCCCTGTCTTCGTCGTTGTCGAAACAATAATACGATGTCCCGGAAATGTTTCTTTTATTTCGTCAACGAGAGGCCGAGCGGCATTTGCTTCGCCAACAGATACACAATGTAGCCAGATGACCTTTCGGCCGTCGTGAATGAACTGAGGATACTTGCCGAGACGTTCATTAAAACCTGCCAGATATTTGCTCCGGTTAAAGATAAAGACCGGAAGCATCAGCAGGAAACCGAACGTATAGGTAAGTGAATAAAAAAAGAGCATCGATGATAAAGAAACAGAGTTGCAGGGTCGATCAAAAAAACTCCGCAACTCTGCAAACTCTACTGACTCTATAAACTATTTCACGCGTTCCATATACCGTGCTTCGGCTGGATTTACACGTATCTTTTCGCCTTCCGTAATAAAAGGCGGAACCATCAGCGTAACTCCGTTCTCAAGCGTTGCAGGTTTGTTGGAATTAGACGCTGTCGCACCTTTCAGCTGCGGTTCGGTCGTTGTAACGGTCAGTTCCATCGAACCGGGTAGCGTTACGCCTATTGGCGTTCCGTTATAGAATTCGACCTCGATGGCAAGTCCGGCCATCAGCCACTGTGCGGCGTCTCCCAGCTCGTCTTCGGTCAGGGCAACCTGTTCATAGTTTTCCTGATTCATAAAATGGTGATGCGAACCGTCGGAATAAAGATATTCCATCTTTTGCTGTTCGAGCGTCACTTTTTCGAGCGTGTCGTTTGAACGAAAGCGGTATTCAAATGAGTTTCCGGTCAACAGATTGCGAAGTCTGGCCTGAACCATAGCACGCAGATTGCCTGGTGTGTGATGGTGAAATTCCATCACCTTTACAGGAGCACCTTCGTGCAAAATTACCATTCCTTTTCTTATATCGTTTGCTGAAATTGCCATAAATGTCTTGTTCTTTGTTAAAAATATCGAGTGTAATAAAACGTGTTAGTGTAAATTTCCCAATGGTGTTTTGTCTAGCGGACGGTTACGCGAAATTTGAACTTTCCCCGCCACGGATCAGCTTTCTGACACTCAACAACCTCGATCCTGTAGTCTCCGGCGACGGTCGGCGCGATCTCCCGACGGTTATTGCACGAAGCGTCGGAATCGCCAACCAGTTCGCCGTTTGGGTCGGTTATCAGTATCGTGATGTATCTGCTCGAGCTTTCAGCACGTATCTGTTCGGTCGAGAGCGTTTGTCCTTCATTGACCTTTATGACAAAGGCTTTTTTGTCATCGTAACCGCTCAGTTTGCCCGTTGCATCTGCCGAAATTGCTCCTCGTTTGAATTTTATCCGTTTTTCAGCCTGCGCTGATACATCGCTTGCGGTCAGGCAAAGTAAAAGGATCAGGAATGAAAATGCTACTGCATTTTTCATTGCTATTTGGTTTCCTCTTTCTTGAACGGCAATGGTGCTGGCTCTTCACCCGGTTTCGGGTATTCCTTTTTCATCATTTCATATATGCCGATGATCTGCTGTTCCCATTTTTTTGCTTCATCGTGGGTCGGATCGTTCTTTAGAGCCTTGCGGTAATCGCCAAGGGCAGAAGCATACTGGCGTGCCTCTGTTAAGGCAAAACCACGCTCAAAATACGCCTTCGCGGCATCTTTTTTTGCTTCCGCATCATTTGGTTTTGCTTTTAGGACATTTTCAGCGTCCGCAATGGCCTTATCGTATTTCGCAGTATCGATCGGCGTTCCATCTGCCGACCATTTCCCACCGGTCGGTTTTACCGGAGCATTAGGCTGCTGGTTTTCGGTCGTATGCGGAATGGTTGATTGCATCTGGCCTGTACGTATCGGTTCATTTGCCGGTGCGGAATTTTGAGCGGTCGGTTGAGAATTAGAATTGCATCCGACAGCGATCGCCACAAAAAGAAATAGTGCTGTAAATCTCATATAAAAAATCAACTCCAGATCAATTGCTCTCAAAAGGTTTTAAAGTGTCAATATACGGTCGAGCCTGAACAATATAAAGACGGGTATTTATCATTCCCCATTCTATATCTTGTGTTCCGTTGTCGAAAATGTCGCGGATTGTAATTGCGGCTTTTGAGATTCGTCGGATCTCTGTGTCAGTAAGAACACGTCCCTTTGCATCAGCGCATTTATCTGATGTTTGCCGCATATCGCCGCCTAAAGCAAATCTGAGTGAACTTGTTTGATCCGATAATGTCATTACCGAGATCGAGTCCGTTGCGGTCATGAGTATCACCTGTTCCGGCAGGCCCGTGTTATTTACAACGTTCGAATTATGCCCGCAAACTGCACTGATATAGATAGCGTCGTCGGATTCCGGCTTGTAAGGGTCTTTTGTTATCAGGACGCCGCCTTTTCGCATATCCACACCAACCTGGATCATGGCGGACATATAAACGTCCTCATGACTGACGTAATTTCTGACACGGGCTTCATACGCTTCAAATTTCCATAAAGAACCCCAAACCTTTTTGATCGCTTCTGTCAAATTTGCTGAGGTTCTTACATTAAACACACTGGAGTAAAGTCCTGCTCCTGAGAAATTTGGCAGATCTTCTGTGTTCGATGAACTTCGAACAAATACCGGGGCATACTTGAGCTGAGTGTTCCATTTGGACAGGACCTGTCGCCTCAGAACCGGATCGAACTTTCCTTTTTGTATCGCGTTGCGCAATTCCTCTAGTCTTTTTCTGCGATGGCGCGGATTGTGGATGAACTCATATTCATCCAGCATCTCATCGATCATCTTATCCAGGCCGTTGTCCTTTATAAATTTATCGTACCAGTAGAACGGCACCGAATAGCCGCCCGGAACCGTTATATCCGGCACCTTTGCGTGAATGATCTCACCGAGGTTTGCTGCCTTCGAACCGAATGCAACACTGTCTGTCTTTCTCATTTCATGCAGGCCGGAAAGCGTTTTGACCGAAAGATCGACAGGGGGTATCTGTTGATCCGGAGATTCAAATTTTTCTCTTAAGGCATCCAGATCCACAGGGTTAAACTTGTAACCTGTAAGCGTGGCTTCGAGTTCCCAAACGAAAGAATGTTTGTCCTTAAAGAGCTTGTCCGCGTCCTTGATATAAACATTCGGGATTCCCCAGCCTTTTGCCAGAACGTTAACGTGTGAAAGCGGCGACGACGGTTTTGCGACAATGATGCCGCGAACCGGCGGGAGTGACATTGGCAGCTCTTTTAATACAACGATCTCGTTATCGCCGATCTCGACCGTGTCGTCCAACGTTTCGATTATATGGATACGTCCGACCGCCTTGCCGGGATTTAGGGCGAGGTATTCCTGATTTTTGTTGATCTCGCTTTGCAGAACGCGAGCGATGCCGATGTTCTTGCTCAGATCTTCTTGACGTGTAGAGTTTGGTTTGTATGAGAGCGGCTGGAAAAATGTTTTGTTGAGGACCTCATGGGCTGTTTTAAGATGCTCGGCTGTTGCCATGTCTCCTTCCCAAATTTCCCATGTCCATTTTTCGACCGTTTGCTGCCATGCGACCGACCCGACAATGAATCTACGGTCTTCATCAATATATACAGGATTGAAAACGTCGGCTCCCCGCGGAACGAGATATGTTGCCAATAAAAAGTCCTTGTGAAAACGATAACGGAGAGAATTTACATAATAGACCTTGTTACCATCGCGGCGATCAATTACGAACATCGCATGAGGAAGAGAATACGGCGTTCCCTGATGGTAAGTGCGGGCAATTCTGTCAAAATCCTCTCGATCCTTTACCTCGTTGATCGAATTAAGGACGGTATCATCGCTGACCGTCTGTTGGTCTTGAGCAATGATCGACAGAGCGGATGCGGTCAAGATCACCGCACCCATGATCAGTCTCAGAGTTGCATAACGTTTTAATTTCATTTTCAGGATGCGTTCTTTATTTCATCGAACATTTTTATGCGCAGGTCATCTAATGACTGCATACTGTCCAGCGTGACGCCGAGGTCACGATAAATGCCGTCGGCGATCGTATAGATCCAACCGTGAACCATCAGTTTTTGTCCGCGGCCCCAAGCCTCTTGAACAATGGTAGTTTCGCCTGCATTTATCACCTGTTCGATGATGTTTATCTCGCAAAGTTTGTCAAAACGTTTGGTCGGTTCAGGAATTGCGTTAAGGTAAGGGCGATATTTTTGTATCAGATCCTGTATATGGCGCAGCCAATTATCGATCAGGCCAAAACGCGAATTTTCATAGGCAGCCTTCACACCACCGCATCCGTAATGTCCGCAAACGATAATATGTTCAACTTTCAGTACATCGACCGCGAACTGTATCACTGAGAGGCAGTTCATATCAGAATAGATCACCAAATTAGCGATATTTCTGTGTACGAACATCTCACCCGGTAGCAAACCAAGCCCTTCGGTAGGCGTTATTCGGCTGTCGGAACAACCTATCCATAGAAAATCAGGATTTTGCAGATCGGCGAGCTTTTCGAAAAATTGCGGATCTTCCTTGACGATCCTATTCGCCCAAACTTTGTTTTGCTCTAGAAGTGTCTCTATATCTTTCACGGTATTCTATAAGGTTATAAAGATATACTACCGATTTTTAGGCCAGGTTTAAAAGCTGAGGGGTGATTGCTTATACAGGTGAGGCGGATCGAATGCTATCCCTCTTTCTCATCCTGAGATGAAAGGATCTCTCTATCACGGATATCATTTCGGGCTTTGACCTGGATACGAATGTTGATAAAGAACATCACACACCCCAAGACGCCCGCGACGAACATCATGTCGTGATTGCCCTGCCAAAAGAAATATATGGCAACTGCCACAAGGGCAAGAGCTGCAAATTGAAAAACTCTTTCCATTAGCTATTCAGATTATCCGGGAGTAGTGGCAAATTCAACCTTAACAGGCAGAAGAGGTTAATACTATTATGTTGCCTACCGGTTAGACCTCCATTTTGAGTTGACGTGTTTCAATTGCTATTCTTTTTCAAATACCTTTCTCAAACTGATCACCAAATGGACATTCGCCTAATATCGCACGCATCGGTCATAATCACGTCCGATGTTTCCATTTGGACAGACCCATGGCTACAAGGAAAGGCATTCAACGATTCGTGGTCGCTTTTTCCTGAACCGGCAATGCAGGATGCATTCTATGAAACCATAGATTATCTTTTTATTTCTCACGAACATCCTGATCATCTCCATTTCCCTACGTTGAAAGCTCTTCCTGAGGCATTTAGGGAAAGGGTCACCATCCTTTATCAGGAAAACAATTCGGACAAGGTCTTTAAGGCTCTGCAACGATTGGGATTCAGCAAAATGATCACGTTGCCGCATGATAAAGTCATAGGTCTTACGGAAAACACAAAGGTATATTGCTATCAGGCAGGTTCAATGGACTCAGCGTTAGCAGTGATAACGCCTGAAGGAACCATCCTGAACCTGAACGATTGCGAAGTGAATCAGAAGGATTGCAGGAGAATGAAAAGATCGCTTGGCAATATTCGTGTAGTTCTGAATCAATTCTCAATTGCCGGATACAGCGGATTTAAGGAACGTGATAAGTATCTGCCTGCCCAAGCAAGAAATGTGCTTGAAAAGATGCTGTCAAACCACCGTGATCTTGAGGCTGAGGTCACCATTCCGTTTGCGAGCTTTATCTATTTTTCTTCTGAGGATAACCGGTACATAAATGAATATGGGAATAAACCGGCGGACGCCTATAAGTTTTTTGCTAAGAATGGCCAAAAAATGGATGTGCTTTACCCGGGAGATCTTTACGAAGTCGGATCTGAACACGATTCTGATCCGGCTTTGAAACGCTTTGACGACGCATACAGTGAAGAGATGTATCTGCCATTTGATGTTTCGGATACAGTGCCTCTTGAGAAAATATCTTCCGCTTTTGATAAGTTATCGGCAGAACTTCATGATAGATTTCCGAAAACTCTGTTGAGATTTCTGAAACCTGTCGTTGTGGAAATACCGGACCTGGACAAGACGATAATTTTTTCCATACGCGACAGATCGTTGTCGGAAACCGAAAACGCAGATCCTGATCTGATCATAAAATCACAGCCGCTTTATTTTGGGTTCTCGTTTCCTTACGGCATTCAAACGCTGGGAGTTTCAGCTCGTTATATTTTGAACAAGAATTTTCCGAATTGGCGAAATCACCGGATACTGTTTTCAATGAATAATGCTGAGATATATCTGAAACCCAGACATCTGTTTTCCAAAAAGAATCTGGCCTTTTTCCGTGATCGCTTGCCGGGGGCAATGAACCAATTCCTTTACAGGTTAAAGGTCATGCGATGAACCTATACGAAAATAATAGGTCATAACATTTGTGACCATCGAAAGGCTCAAAGACGTTTTCTAACCGGCTCAGATCTTTCCAAAATCTACTCATCGAATATTTCCTTTTCAGTTTCCATGGCTTGCGTCTGCCTCTGAAATCGTTTCCACAAATACCTTAAGACGAGGAAAATAGGCAACACTATGAACAGTAAAAATGGAAGTGTGGCGATGATGATAGTTACAAGTCCCAAAACAAAACTGGTTGCTCCGTCGAGTCCATCGTTTATAGATTCAGTCAGTTTTGTAAAGAAACCTGCACTGTTGGCTGAGATCACAGCTGGTGTCTGAATGGTTATATTTATCGTCGAAAGACTGGCCTGATCCTGAAGAAATCTTTTTCTGCCTTCGATCTTTTCTATTTCCGCACGAACGTCAGACAACTGTCGCTGGACATTTAGAGCATCTTCGACCGAATTTGCCCTCTTCATTATCTCAATGAACTGAGCCTCCAGGGCTTTTTTGGCGGCAAGCCGAGCTTCGATGTCGATAAACTCTTCGGTAACGTCCTGGCCTTTTACGGTTTCCACCAAAACACGCCCGGCCGTCTTACGGATCTCATCTACAGCTTCGGCGAATTTTTCCGCCGGAACGCGGACGGACATTGTGACAGTGTCGCGTTTGGCAGAACGGCTGTCAGATGTTCGCTGCTGCGATTCAATGACAAATCCGCCTTTACTTTCGGCAATGGCAGCAATTTTGTTTTGAACTTCTTCCGGTGTTTCAGATTCGAGGCTGAGATCAGCATTGCGGATGATCTTTCTTTCGGACGGAACCGCATGCTGTGCGACACGTCCTGATCCGTCAAGAGTGAGATTTGGTTCTTCGGATTGATCTTTTCCGTCGCCTCCGCCTCCGTCGCTGCTTCGTTGTAATTGAGTTGATGAGGGAGCTGAGGTGTTAGAGGCAGAGGCCACATCGTATTTGCCGAAAGCAGGTTCTGCAGCACGGTCGCCGCCACCCACACAACCCGACAACAAAAGCCCTGAAACGGCGAAAAACACTATTGCAGACAATTTGTTCATAACGTTCTCCTTTTTTGATCCGTTATGTAGAACGAACGGGCCTAGCCCGCCTTGCGTGCAACTTGTTCAAGGTCTTCTCCTTTGAACAGGGCTCGAGCGGCGCTGAACAGGCGAACAATAGCCCGGTATATCTTAGGGAAGAACCATATAAAGAAGATGCTGAAGAGAATAAGGACGATAGCAATGATGATAGGGGCAAAAATTGCTAGAAAAGCCCCAACAAAAGCGATCACATCCTCTACAACTGACAATATCCAGTTTGAGAAGGGCTCAGGTGAAAGATTGGCTGCGACACGGGCCGCTGATTTTGTTCCGTGAGAAGCAAAGGCAAATCCGCCGCCGATCAGCGTTGCAGGGATGACAATGGCGGGATCCATATCTGATACCGCCGCCCAAGCGACAACTGCTCCGGCAGGAACACGGATAAAGGTATGGACGGTGTCCCAAACACTGTCAACGTAAGGTATCTTATCTGCAAAAAATTCGACGAGATAAAGTCCGCCGGCAACGCAGATGATCCACCAATTATCCAGAACATCCAGACCGCCCGGCAGTTTCATACCGCCAAACCTCTGGACGAGGCCCAAAACAGAGACCGTAGCATAAAGATTGATCCCGCTCGTCCATGCAGAGCCAAGCGCAAGTGTCAATGTTGAGAACCATTCCATGGCAGTCTCCTTTATGATTCAAGCAGTTTGATAAAACCTGCCTGCTCAAAATGATGGTCGGTCGTCAGAGCCTCAGGGAGTTCAAGATCTTTCATGACGACAAAGCTGACAGCATCACACAAGGACCACATTTTATCTTGTCTTTTAGCAAGCAGATCCAAGGCTTTCCACGTATATGTTTCATCTATCCAGAGTACCTCAATGTTTGAGTCGTTAAGCAGATCAACTACATAGTCAAGGATACTCGAAAGGGAGTGTCGCCTTGCCATTGCAAGTGAGATCAATTCTGAAATGATATAACTGTGTGTAACCTTGACATTGCTTGCCCGATATAGGTCTACAGCTTTTTGATTCTGAGAACTATTCTTATCGAACATGATCAGCCAGGCGGAAGTGTCAATTAACATTAGTTCTCAAATTCATGTATATCACCATATTCTTTTGCCAGATCAGCATCTATTTTTTCGTTGTTTCCCGAGTCGGGATTCCCACTTTTAAATGTGCCGAAATGGCGCTCGACAATTCCCGGCACTTTCTCACGATCTGAATTTATTTGAAGCCGTGATATTAATTCCCGTTGCTGATTGATGGGCAGTTTTCTTGCTGCGTCCAATATTGTATTTAGATTCGGTGTCATAACCAATTCTCCCAATGAAGGGATTCTATCATAAAGCTCACAGCTTATAACGCCTTTTTTCAAGTTCCTCAATGGCTGTTTTTAGACGTGATAGAGCATCTGGAGGCAACTCCGATAAAGATATTCTAGCGCTATGGAAAGAGTTTGATCCATTATAAGACAAAACATCTTCAGCCCATTCAAACTTGTACTCAATCGAAATGAATACAGATGTACTCACAATATTGCCGATACCGATCGAAAAAGTCAGGCTCTCATTCGGCTTGAGAATATTTCTTGAACAAACCAGACAGGTTTGCGATCCTTGCAAATAACCTTTTGTGTCGGCATCAAGAACTTTATAGTAAAGAGAGGCATCCCCAAAACGTTTGTCACCAACACCGGACATATATAACGATATTCCCCATCGGGTGTTATTAGTCACAGTAAAAAAAGGCGTTCAGCCTCATTCTTTTCACTTATATCGCCAAATTTCTTGAGTTTTACGAATGAAAGATAAACTTCTGGACGATCTGATGCCAAAAGAGGTGAGTCCGCCTTCTCCTTGTTCTGTTGGCCATATGCAGATAACAGGAGTCCGCAGACAAAGACGAGCGTAAATAGAAAAAATTTAGTCATCCATCTAATTCCTCCTCAGAATTGTCGCCTTCCTTTTTAACTCCAAACTTTTCAAGCCGATATTGCAGGGTTCTGAACGTAAGGCCGAGCAGCTTTGCGGATTTGGTGATGTTGTTGTCTGTGCGTGCCATTGCCTGTTCGATAAGGCTGCGTTCGACGTCCTCAAAGTTGACTCCTTCCGGCGGCAGTTTGAATTGGAAATCACCGTCAATTGAAGCCGGCCGGGTTCCGGCACTCATTTCCGGCGGCAGGTCTTCTAATGTGATCGTGTCGTTCTCGCAAAGCAGAATGGCTCGTTCAAGAGCAGATTCAAGCTGTCTTACATTTCCCGGATAATGATAATCATTAAGCAGAGTTTTTGCTGCACTCTCCAGTTTGATCTCTCTTGCTGTGCCGCGTGTGTGTTTTTTTATAAAGAAATCTATGAGCACGGCAGTGTCGGAACGACGTTCGCGGAGTGGCGGTATCTCGATCGATAGAACATTTAGCCGATAGTATAGGTCTTCGCGAAAACGCTGTTCTTCAGTCATTTTCAAAAGGTCGCGGTTGGTTGCGGCAAGCACACGAACATCTACAGATATTTCCTTTACGCCGCCGACGCGCCTTATCTCGCGTTCCTGCAATGCACGCAGAAGTTTTGCCTGCAACGCGATGTCGAGCTCGCCGATCTCGTCCAGAAACAGCGTTCCGCCGTCGGCTATCTCGAAAAGGCCTTTCT
>JAHBSH010000069.1 GCA_019639215.1 Acidobacteriota bacterium | reverse complement strand
GGAAGCGAAGAGTTAAGAACCTGCAAATCCTGCGGCACAACAATGCAACCACCGCCTGTTGTATCATAAAGTTATGGCTATTAGTAGTGGAGCGATTTGGAAGTCCGTATTGGTGGTTGTGGCGTTCGGGGGATTATTTCTTTTATACCCCAGAGAAGTCGTTCTTGTACCGGAAATAACGATTCGGGTTGTAGATAACAAAGGACAGGCCGTAACAGATGGTGAGGTGTGTCGAAGGTATAACCATTATCTGGGGGACGGTTGGAAAACGACACTAATACAAACTGACAGTAACGGAGTTGCTAGGTTCTACACGGTCAAACGCAGGGTCCCTCGCCTAATTCAATCACTTAAAGGCTTACTATCTCCATTAGGACATTATTATCCCGGCTTGGCGGTCAGTCTTAAAGCTCGGGATCCAAAGAATCATTACGTTTGGCAGCGAGTCGATGCGAGATCGGATGACTGTTGCCCAAATAGAGATCATTATTGAACCTCATGACCGTAAAGGTGAGGCCGATGACAATTATTTTTGTAAAATTGGGGATGCGACTCCTAATGAATGACGTATTTTGATTGACATACATATATTATACATATAGCATAAAATATGTTTGTTTGGGACGAGAAGAAGCGAAGGAAGGTTATCAAGGATCATGGTGTGGATTTCGCGCTCGTCTTTGATGTTTTTGAGGATGCTTTTGGTTTCGATTTTGTGGATCACGAACATTCAGACGAAAGAGAGATCCGGTATGGCCTCGTCGGACTATCCGCCCAATATGGGCTGATACTTATAGTTTATTCGATCGTGGACGACGACGATGTGAGACTGATCACTTCTCGAAAAGCCGAAAAATGGATGGTGAGTTTATATGAAAAAAAACGTAGACGATTTTGATGAGTCTATTCTCGATAACGAGGAAGAGTTCAAGAAACGCTTTAAGCCCATTCCGAGAGAAAGAAGGCCGAATCTTGCTATTAGCAAGGCCATTAGGGAGAATAAGAGCCGAATCACGATCATGCTCGACCCGGATATACTTGAGCATTTTAAAGTGGAAGCAGAAAGATCGCGCGTTGGCTATCAAACCCTGATAAACCAAACCCTGCGGGAAACTATCGAAGGAACGGCGTCGTCCGACCCGCTGGAGAAACTTTTAAAAGACAAAAAAGCCCTCAAACGCCTGAAAGCCGAACTAGAGGCGGTGTGAAATAAGTAGCAATATTGTCGATGCACTAAAGATAAGAAAAATCGTAAACTTCCGATTCAAAATAGATGCACAGTTAGAAAACTAAATAGATGAACGAGCATAAATATCCGGCTGACATTTTCACCGAACCCGAAGATGTTGATCCGGACACGTTGAAAAATCTTGGGCCGTTGCGGCCGATGGCGGGAAGTTGGAAAGGTGCGGCCGGTCACGATGTCAATCCCAAGGCGGATGGCCCCGAACACAACGATTATTACGAGACCATCGAAAACAAGCTTATCGACAGACAGCTGAACGGCCCCCAGCTTTTTTACGGAATGTCGTATGAGCAGATCATAGAAAATCCTGAGGAAGAGCCAACATTTCATCATCAGATCGGATTTTGGCTGTGGGAGCCGGCAACAAAGACCGTTATTCAGACGCTTGCCATTCCCCGCGGCCAGATCGCAATGGCAACGGGCATTGTCGAGCCTGATGCTACAGTTTTTGAACTCACCGCGAAAAGAGGTTCTACGGTGAACGGCATCTGCTCAAACCCGTTTCTTGAGCACGCTTTCAAAACTGTTGAGTATCGCTGTAAGATCACTATCCATTCCGAAGACAGCTGGTCTTATGAAATGACGACCGTACTCGATGTAGAGGGCCGAAAAGAACCTTTCGAGCATATAGACCTCAACACAATGCTTAGAACTGCTCTCCCGACACCCAATCCACTACTTTTGAAGGTCAAGAAGCCGTGACATTTGCCGCTGAGGCTCGTGGCTTTTTCATTTTGGCGATTTTGATATAAACTTCTTTCCAAACTCCGCAGACAATTTCAGACTAATAAGTGCATTTGCTTTCCCGGTCACGTTGGGTAATGCGTTTGGCATAAATGCGGGAGTGTTTGGTAAAAGCAGATGGTATTTCTCACACAATCAGCGGCTGTTTACGGCATTGATGCGATCATCGTAGATATTGAGGTCGTGATGCGTCAGTCAGGCGAGAACGATACGACGCCTCCGATAATCATTGTCGGCCTGCCTGACACCGCGGTTCGCGAATCGCGTGAACGCATACGTGCTGCCATTAATAACAGCGGGTTTTTCTTTCCTTTGCAAAAAGTAACGGTCAATCTGGCTCCTGCTGATGTTCGCAAAGAAGGGGCGAGTTTTGACCTGCCTGTCGCCTTGGGCATACTCGGCGCCAATGGCGACATTTGCAATGGCGACAAGCTTGACGACACGTTGAGCGTTGGTGAGCTTTCGCTTGACGGCCGTGTTCGGCCGGTACGCGGTGCTTTATCAATAGCTCTTGCGGCACGTGACAACGGAATAAAGAATCTGATCGTGCCCGAAGAGAACGCCCGCGAAGCCGCTGTCGTAAGGGAAATAAATGTTTACCCGGTCGCCGATCTTCGCTCCGCATCGCTGCTTGCACAGGATCTTTCTGCAGGTAATCCAACGCGAATACCTCCGGTTCAGCTGGACCTTTCAGACCTGGAATCCGCCAATGAGAATTACCGTGTGGATTTTTCAGAGGTTCGCGGCCAGCAATCCGCAAAGCGAGCACTCGAAGTGGCAAGCGCGGGCGGCCACAACATACTTTTTATCGGGCCGCCCGGTTCGGGCAAGACCATGCTTGCCAAGCGTTTACCGACGATCTTGCCCCGTCTGGAATTCGACGAAGCGCTTGAAATAACAAAGATACATTCTGTTGCCGGACTGACCGGAAAGGCCGGGCTGATCGTTGAGCGACCGTTCAAATCTCCGCATCATACCGTATCTCAGGCCGGTTTGATCGGCGGCGGTTCGGTGCCAAAGCCCGGCGAGGTTTCTCTCGCACATCTTGGAGTGCTTTTTCTCGACGAATTGCCGGAATTTGACCGCAGCGTTCTTGAGGTTTTGCGTCAGCCGATGGAGGACAAACAGGTCACTATCTCGCGGGCTGCGTCGTCGCTGACGTTTCCGGCAAATTTCACTCTTGTCGCGTCGATGAATCCGTGTCCGTGCGGTTACTTTGGCTCTAGCCGCGAATGCACGTGCTCTTCCGTTCAGATCCAGCGTTACGTCGGCAAGATCTCGGGGCCGCTAATGGACCGCATAGATATTCATGTAGATGTGCCTGCGGTAAAATTCAATGAGCTTCGCGGTCGCGGCGAACCTGTCGGCGAAAGTTCTGCTGAAATACGTAAACGTGTGCTGACCGCACGAGAGAGACAACTGACAAGATTTAATGGCGAAGGCGTATTTTCAAATTCGGCAATGTCGCCAAAGCAAATTCGCAGGTTCTGCGAACTGGATACACAGAGCGAAGCCCTGCTTGAAAAGGCAATGCACCGGCAAGGCCTTTCAGCACGCGCACATGACCGTATCCTAAAGGTCGCGAGAACGATAGCCGACCTCGAAGGCAGCGAAAACATTGCCCCCGAACACATAAGTGAAGCGATAAATTACAGGTCACTGGATCGCAATTATTGGGTATGATCTGACCGTTTCCCGCTTTTTCGTGCCGGGGCTTTATTGGACTTGACGCTTCTTATTTGAGAATATTACTGGCAGTTAAAAAAAGTATTACTAAACAATTACATTCGATACTAGCTATAAAATACGCAATTAATGCCAGCAGAAAATATCATCGGGTTCGACACCCTGCCGCAAACGCTTCCCCATTTTTGCCTTGAGTCTTTCAGACGCAACGCTAAATCAGACGCGCTTTCATACAAGTTAAATGACGCATGGCACAGGATATCCGGCAACGAGGCCATTGAGCGTATTCGCCGCATTGCCCTCGGGCTTTCACGCATGGGCGTTAAAGAAGGCGACCGCATCGCCGTCATATCTGAGAACAGGCCTGAATGGTCGCTAACGGATCTGGCAATACTTTCTCTGCGTGCGGTCAACGTCCCGATCTATACGACGCAAGCGGTCGATCAGATACAGTACATTCTTGAAAATTCCGGAGCACGGATGCTGTTTATTTCCGGAAAGAAATTGTGGCAGCACGCAGAAAATGCCATTCGCGGCGTCGAGCGTCTTGAAAAGCTTATTTTTTTCGACAGCGATGCCGGTGTCGAAGATGACAGCCGTGCAATGATGTTGTCCGAGGTAGAGGAACGAGGTTCTGCGGCGGGCGAGATAGATAATTTCGACGAACTGCTGGAACAGGTCAAAACCGATGACCTTGCCACGATAATTTATACTTCCGGCACGACAGGCGAGCCTAAAGGTGTGATGCTGACGCACGAGAATTTCGTATCGAACGTCGTTGCCATATCAAAAGGCCTGCCGATAAAAAACACAGACCGGTCATTGGCTGTGCTGCCGCTTTCGCATATTTTCGAACGTACCGTTTTCTATGTTCTTTGTTCGAATGGCGTTGCGGTTCATTACTGTGCCGCTTTTGATCAGATCGCCTCACATTTGCAGGAAGTAAAACCGACCATCATGACCGCCGTACCGCGTCTTTTTGAGCAGGTCTATCACAAGATCGTTAAAAAAGGGAAATCAGCTGGCGGATGGAAAACATCATTGTTTGATTGGTCACTTGAGGTTGGCCAGCAGTACTGGCACGCCAAAGATACCCGTCAACGCGTTTCTCCGGCTTTGGCGGCGAAACACGCATTGGCAAGCAGGCTTGTATTCTCAAAATGGCGTGAAGGCGTTGGCGGACATCTCAGATTCTTTGTCTCTGGCGGAGCTCCTTTGTCCAAAAAGCTCTCTTATGCGTTTTGGGCTGCCGGCATTCCCATTCTACAGGGTTACGGCATGACCGAAGCCTGCGTTACATGTGCGAACCGTCCTGATGAGAACAAGGTCGGATCTATCGGAACGCCTTTTGAGGGCGTTGAGATGAAGATCGAAGAAAAAACAGGCGAGATACTGATCCGCGGAAAAAGCGTAATGCAGGGCTACTATAATAAGCCCGAGGAAACGGCCAAGGTCATTGACAGCGAAGGCTATTATCACACCGGCGACGTAGGTTATGTCGATGAGGACGGACATTTTTACGTTACCGACCGCATCAAAGATCTATTCAAGCTATCCAACGGCAAATATGTCGCGCCGCTGCAGGTAGAAAGCCTGCTCAAGCAAAGCGCTCTTATCTCTCAGCCGGTGGCAGTTGGTTCAGGACGCAAACAGGTCGGAGCACTGATAGTGCCTGATTGGGACACACTTCGCGAAACACTAGCTGATGAAGGCATCAAAGTAGAGGGAACTCGTGAAGAGCTTTGCCAGAATCCGCACGTCGTCAAACGTGTACAGCGTGATGCTGTGGAACTGACCCGTGAAATGAACGATTACGAACGCGTAAAGCGCGTTTATCTGCTGCCTCGCGAATTTTCGATCGATAAAGGTGAAATGACGCCAACGCTAAAGATAAAGCGGGGCGTCATCGACGAAAAATATAGTGATGTAATAGATCAGATATGCGGCGGATGACCGTTTTGTTTCTATAAACGGCTATTTCTTTCTGGAAGTAAGATTTATTTCCCTTACTAGTTCATCATAGGTGATGTCACCGCGTTTTCTTCCAATAAGGGCCTCTGCCAGATCGTGCAGAGGTTTTGGCATTTCAGGCGATCTGACATTCGAAACAGGCTCGTCGATCAGCGGATAGCGCTCATAAAACTCGGCCTCAGCCGCGCAAAATTCGCACGAACCCATATGCCTGCCGATCCTTCTGCATTCTTCGATCGACAGATCACCATTTTGAAAAGCCAGTAGATCTTGTGAAGAGGGACACTCTTCTTTTTTGCCAAAGCTACCCATATTTGTATAAGACGAAATCCTTCCCGGACGGTCGGTAACAGCGGACAGGCCTGCTCAACACTTCCGAACACATTTACCGATACAATATATTAAAATCGCCAATTTCCAAGGTGTTCCACAAAAAGTCTATTTCATTTGGACAATGTTCTGATAATGGAAAATACAGTGTTTATCATCTGTAGTGTTTAATATTGTTCAAAGAATAAAAAATCTGTTGCTCATTTCCTTAATAATTGCTACTATCTTATTTGTCGGTAACGAGGGAATTCATAACCTCGTGGCCAACCCGCCCAAATGACTGCGGCGATCGGTGGTTAGTTTTCATTAACATCCTCTGCCAACCAGTTATTCCCAAAGTCAGGCCGCGTCCGCGGCTCGTCTAGCTCCCTGATGCCGCGTCTTTTATTAAGACCGGTTGTCGGTATCGGCAAAAAGCGGATGTATGTCTGAAATGTCATCGGGAGATCATACCAAGGTAACTATGAACTCAGTCAAACAGAAAGATCCTGTACTCAGATCCCATTCCGGCAGACAGATCAAGGTCGGCAAATGGAACGAAAGCCTTCAGGCTTCGGACGTAAATCAGATCTGGATCGAGCTTCACAGGATCGTTTCCTCACACCCCCTTGTCCGTGCCTCAAAACGCGCCGGATTTCTCGTCGAAGAAGGCAAGTATAATGCTTATACTGACCTGACACAGGAGTTGTTCGTCGCCTTGCTGGGAAAAGACCGTTTTCAGCATTATATCGAGACGAATATGACCGATGCCGAGATCGAGGCAGAGATCAGCCAAATAGAGCTGACCAACATGCTGACCTCGGAGCTTCGGAAAAGGTATCCCGAATCGTACCGTCTCGCGCGCCGTATATCCACGCTCGTACAAACCAGCAGGACATTCAAAAGATTTGACAACATCGGCAACCCGGAAGCACATAGAAGGCTGGCCGACAGGCTTTACGGCCTCACAAGCTGGGATCATGAAAAAACGCGGCGTGACGTTCAGGAAATGGACGAACGCGTTAAGTCGGTCTCATTTCAAAGCCGTGATACGCGCATGGTCGGCTGCACTGGAGACGCACAGATAGTTATCAGCAACGTAGAACTTGAAAAACTCATAATCAGAGTTTTCAAAGCGATAGATTCACCTGTCGATGTTCGTTCGCTCCGCTCGTTCGTTATGTCGCGGCTGCCGATAATGGACATTCATCTGGTCCCGGTCGGCGGTTCCGGCGAAAGCGATGACGATGACAGGATGCAATTTGAGATACCTGATATTCGCGAAACGCCTGAAGAAGATTTTCTTCGCGGCGAAGCCGAAGCAGGTGCCGCAGGTTTTGTGGACGGATTTCTTGCTGACCTCAGCAAATCGGTCCGCGGAAAGGCAAAGCAATATGACCGCATGATAAACGTGCTGTGGCATTGCTATCTGATCTCTGACAGCGGAACGCAGCTGGAAGTTGCGGAGATGCTCGGTGTTTCAGATTCGCTCGTATCCGATTACCGCAAGCGGATAGAATCCAATCTGCAACAGCTGTCGTTTGACGGTGTCAATGAAGCAAGACAATTTGAAAAGGCACTGAAACGAAGAGTAAAAGAAATGATGGATGTGCAAAAGGTAAGTGTTACGGCCTAGCCGACCGTTCTGTTCGCGTCTATTCGTCCCATTGCCTCAGCAAATCTTGGGTCATCGCGAAGCGGATCTAGGCTGCGGTCCCTTTCAAAATGCGGCTTGTTCTCGTTACCCAGCTTTATAGCTTTGTTCAGCCATTTGAAAGCTAGGTCTTTTTCACCAAGCACCGAATAGGTAGAGGCAACCCAATAGGCCATATCATGGTCTGCTTCTGATATTTTCAAAGCGTCATCGGTAAGCTGTGCCAGCGACGCTTCTTTATCGCCGGCCCCGGCGTAGTAAAGTGCCAAAAGCGGACGTATTCCGTCCATTTTCGGATTCTCCTCCAATACAGAATTGATAAGAGTTATCGCGTCCTGTACGTCGCCGCGATAATAATATACGCCCGACCGGAAGATCTTCAGCATCGGATGGTCGGGTTCTGCTTTTTCGCCCGCCTCGATCTCCTTCAATGCACGGTCATAATCACGCATGTAGATAAAGATACGTGACCGGTTGTAGGCCGAAACCGCTCTGGCTGCCGGATCAAGCCGTGAAAGTTTTTCGAATGCCTTTAGCGATGCGTCATAATCGCCGTCCAGCCTTGTGACAACGCCTTTTACAAAATACAGCGGTGCGTCATTGGGGTTTTGCTTTTCCAGGAGGGCGATCTCTGCACGAGCTTTTTTCTTTTCGCCGCGCGCCATATAGATCATTGCCATCAGGACACGGCCCTCAACGACATTCGGGTCATTTTGGAAGGCTTTAGTGAACGCTGCTTCGGCAAGCGTATAGTCATCAGCGCCGCCCATTCCTTTGAAGAAACGGTTCGCGTAACATGCTCCGAGAGCACTGTGGGCAAGCGCGAAATGCGGATCAAGCTCAATTGCCCGCTTAAGATTTTGTATCGCAGCATCGCAATCTTCAGGAGAAAGTGTGCGGAAAATGAAACGCCCAAAATTATCACGCCCTCGCAGGTATTCTTCCCAGGCTTCGTGATTGTCGGTCATCTTTTTGCCGAGCTTTTCCTGTTCGTTGTCCGACAGTTCAAGGCGAAGTCCTTCCAGTATCCTTTGAGCGATCTCGTCCTGTAATGAGAGGATATCGCCGCCTTGCGCATCAATGCGGTCGCTCCACAGTATGTCACCCGTAAGAACGTCTATCAGCTGAGCGGTCACTCTTAGTTTGCCGTTGCCTCGAAGAAACCCTGCCGAAAGAACAGCATGAACGCGGAGTTCACGACCCGCTTCACGAGGGTCAACTTCATTGCCCTGATATTTTGCGATCACGGAACTTGGCCGGACGATAAGCGAACGCAGTTGGGCAAGCTCCGTTATAACCGCATCCGCGAGGGCAAATTCGTAAAAATTGGATTCCGGATCCTGTCCCAGATTTTTGAACGGAAGAATAGCAATGCTCTTTTTCTCAGTTCCGGTAGAGGTTGCCGTTACGCTCAGTTCAGGAATGAATGACGGCGGGTTTGATACGCCTGTTCTGCCCGTTGCGCTTTCAGATATAGATTTGCCGGTTATCCAGCTTATCGCCCTGCGGAAAACACCGCCTTCGGCATGGGTCGGTATGACATTCTCTCCATGCATGGCCACGCCGCCGGTAGCCTGCATCATTATGCCGTTCAGGTCATCGCGCATTGACGATATCTTCTGATAGCGGTCTTCCGGTTTTTTGGAAAGTGCCTTGTCCAATATCGCCTGCAGTCCCGGCGGCAACGGGTCACGCCGCATTTCGGCAAGCGGTTTTGGCGTTCCGTACAATACCTGATGCCGAACGTCGATGACCGTCTTTCCCTGGAATGCCCAAATTCCGGTCAGCATTTCGTATAGAAGAACGCCGGTAGAGAATATGTCCGATCTGGCATCGGCGCGTTCGCCGCGAGCCTGTTCCGGAGCAGCATAGGTTGCTGTGCCGTAAGGAATTCCGAGTTCTGTTATCTCCGATCTGTCCTGGCCGCGCGTCTGCTCCTCGTGTTCATCTTCGATAAGCTTTGCCAGGCCGAAATCAAGTATCTTTGCCTGACCGGTCTCTGAAACCATGATATTCCCGGCCTTGATATCGCGATGAATGATGTTCTTTGAATGAGCGTAAGCCAACGCGCTCGTGACCTGAATGGCTATCGACAAAGCGCTTTTCAGTTCCAGCGGACGACCGGCGACAAGCTGGCGGACATTCTTTCCCTCGATGAACTGCATTGCTATGTAATAGATGCCGTTCGATTCATTAAAATCGTAGATCGTGCAGATGTTGGGGTGATCTAGCTGTGAACACAGTTGAGCCTCACGCTCAAAGCGTTTGAAGTTTGCCGTCTTTGCCGTCAGTTCAGGCGGCAGCACCTTGATGACCGCGGTACGGTTGAGTTTGGTATCAAGAGCTTTATAGACCGTCCCCTGTCCGCCGGAGCCGATCTTTTCCAGTATCTTGTATTGATTTATCTGGGAACCGATCATATCGTTGGCTTTTCTTCGACCGGCTTACCTCCTGATGGCGGTCTCGCACGATAAATATAGAAAAAGCCCTAATGCGTATATATGTCCAGATCAGCAGCTTTATTGCATAAGCAATCTTCTACTCTTATCTGTCATTTTTGATCAGCCTGCATTTTCGATAAGATAGTTTACCTAAGTTATGAACCAAGCGCCAAATTATATTTTGAAAAGTTCGCAGATCACGATATGAGCACGGAAGAACGCAGCGGAACGGATATGTTCGCTCCTTACAAAAACCTTGTAAGAATGGTTGTTGATGGCAGAGAATGCCGCGTTCCTGAGAACAACAGCGTTCTTCGTTGCTTGCAGTATGTGGCAATGGATGCCATTTCCGAAGCAGAGCTTTGCTGGAACGGCGATTGTTTGAACTGCAAGGTCTGGATAGCCGAGCAGAAAAATGACAAGGCGGCAATTGCCTGCCGCCACATGGTTTCTGACGGAATGAAAATAACAAAACTCAGCGAACACCTGGAAGAGGCGATGAAAGACGCCTTTACCGGGGACGATGATGTCAATATTTTGGAACTTTAGGATCGACCTCGTTAGACCAGGCAGTGATTCCGCCGCGAAGATTTTTCAGCTCACCCTTAAAGCCTGAGGCTTTCATAAATTCGATCGCTTTGGCGCTTCGTCCGCCCATTTTGCAGTGGATGACCGTAACGCGGGTCTCATCTATCTCGGAAATGCGTGCCGGTATCTCGCCCAAAGGTATAAGCTTTGAACCATTTATCTTGCAGAACGCGAATTCGTCCGGCTGACGCACGTCAATTAACTGAATGTCATCGCCATTATCCATTCTGGCTTTCAATTCTGTGGCTGATATTTCTTCGACCATAATACTCCTTATACCGTCTATAATAACAGAGCATTACCCCAAAAATGCAATTACGAAGGGAGCAGACTTTTGTCGGTTCCGGTTATCATAACTAATACATTTACAAAAATTTACAAAGATAACCTTATCGTATCCGCTCCCGTAATATAAAATCTATCCTTTCAAGAAGTGATCTTTATGAGCGGTATCAGCACAAAGTATATTCAGAAACGCGCCTCATTATTAGCGATCGTTATCGTGTCGATCTTTGCCGCCGGTTGCGGAACCACGCGGTCGGCCGATGTCAGGCCAGCCGGCAATGAAAATGCTCCGGCTGACGCACCTATATCGATAACTACCGCCAAAAGCGAATCGCGAGAGGTTCCTGCGGTAATACAGGCGACCGGAAGCCTGGTGGCGGACGAGGTCTCAAACATCGCACCAAAGATAGCAGGAAAGGTTTCTGACATTTCTGTAAACGTCGGACAATTCGTTCAGCAGGGAGCTGTTATCGCAAGGATAGATGATCGTGATTCCAGATTGGAACTTGCCTCTGCCGAGGCTGCGGTCAAACAGTCTGTCGCTGCCGTACGTCAGGCTGAGGCGCGTCTTGGTCTGGGTGCCAATGGAAAATTTGATGCCGAAGCGATCCCCGAAGTTCGAGCCGCAAATGCCAACTATGAACAGGTTCTCGCTGAGCTTCGACAGGCAGAGGCTAATGAGAAGCGATACCGCGAACTCGTTGAGACAGGCGATGTGCCGCTCGTTACTTATGAGCAGTTTCGGCTTGCTCGTGACACGGCCAGAGCAAGAGCGAACAGTTCAAAGGAACAGCTGGATGCACAGATAAACACCGCTCGCCAGAACAATCAGCAGATCAGGAGCGCAGAGGCCGCCGTAGAAGCGGCAAGGACAAGAGTTGAGATCGCTAAACAGTCCATTGCTGATACTGTTATACGTGCTCCATTTGCGGGTTTTATCAGCGAACGGCAAGTAGCCGTAGGTGAGTTTGTCTCTACTGCGACGGTCGTCGCAACATTGCTTCGGACAAATCCGATAAAGATCCAGATACAGGTTGCAGAGTCTGACATTCCTCATGTGGCACTTGGCCGCGGGGTATCGATAGAGGTTGACGCCTATCGTGACAGGCGTTTTTCGGGCATTGTGACGGCGGTCAATCCTGCGGTGGATTCAACATCGCGCTCGGCGATAGTTGAGGCGTCTATAGAGAATAACGAAAACCTGCTCAGGACAGGTATGTTTGCCAGTTCCCGTATTAATCGAGAAGGCGGATCGACAGGTGTTTTTATTCCCAGATCGGCGGTCTATAACCATCAGCCGACACAATCATTCAGAGTATTTGTGGTCGAAGAGGGCATTATCAAGCTAAAGGTCGTCCAACTTGGGCCTGAGGAAGGTGACAGCATCCAGATACTTGACGGCATTACTACCGATCAGGTCGTGGCGACAAGCAATCTGGATCAGCTTCATGAAGGAGCAAAGGTGGTATTTTGATCCTGAACCGCCGACAAATATAGAGGTTTTATGCAATGGTTAGCTGAGATTTGTGTTCATCGTCCGGTTTTCGCGACCGTTATCGTTCTTTTCATAACGGTGGTCGGCGGTTTCAGTTTCTTCACACTTGGCGTTGACCGATTTCCCAAGATCGATCTGCCCACCATTTCGGTTCGAACGAGCAATCCCGGTGCTGCGCCTGAGGAGATAGAGAACGAAGTAACCGATATCATCGAAGGAGCATTGAATACTGTTCCCGGTGTCGAGGAAATGCGCTCCACTTCCTCACGCGGAAGTTCGAACATTACGCTAACTTTCAACCTCGAAAAAAATCCCGACGTCGCATTCCAGGAAATACAGCAAAAACTCAGCACGGTCGTAAACCGGCTTCCTGAAATGGCTGATCCGCCGGTCGCTCAAAAATCCGACCCTGATTCCGATCCTGTTCTGCAATACGTCGTCAGTGCTCCGATGAACGTGATGGAGCTTACCGAACAGGTGGAAACGCTCATTATGGAGCGGCTTGAATCTGCTGATGGTGTTGGTGAGGTTTTCATGTGGGGAGCGCGTAATCCGCGCGTACAGGTAAGCATCAACCCTGACCGGATGCGGGCATATGACCTTTCGGTCAACGATGTAAATAACGCGATCAGATCGCAGAATCAGGAACTGCCCGGAGGGAACATCGTTGAAGGACGCGTCACGCTTGGCGTCCGGACGATGAGCAAACTGACTGAAGTTGATCAGTTCAATGATGTCGTCATTGCAACAAGGAACGGCTTTCCTATAAAGGTCAGGGATATCGGCCGGGCAGAGCTTATCGGTGCCGAACCTTCGTCGGCAGCCTCGCTTGACGGTGTCCAATCAGTTTCAATAGGTATCAGAAAGCAGGCCGGAGCCAACACGATATCGGTTATCAAAAACGTCAAGGACAGAATGTCGAACATCATTCCGACCTTGCCGAAAGAGATGAACATCGTCATTATCCGCGACCAGTCGGAGTTCATCGAAAATTCACTACATGCTATTGAGGAACACCTCATACTCGGCGGACTCTTTGCCGCGATCATCGTCTTTTTCTTCCTCTGGAATTTTCGTTCAACTGTAATTTCTGCACTTGCAATCCCTATCTCTATCGTCGGAGCTTTTGCTGCCATCGCGGCGTTCGGTTATTCACTTAACCAAATGACCATGCTGGCGCTGACGCTCATGGTCGGCATCGTTATCGACGACGCGATAGTCGTGCTTGAGAACATCTATCGTTACGTGGAAGAAAAGGGAATGGACCCATTTCAGGCCGCGATAGAAGGAACCCGTGAGATCGGCCTGGCAGTTCTTGCAACGACACTGTCACTTTTGGCGGTGTTCATTCCGGTCGGGTTCATGACAGGAATTGTGGGACGATTCATGTCCTCGTTTGGACTGACCGCGGCGGCCGCTATCGCAATTTCTCTGATCGTGTCATTCACGCTGACACCGATGCTTGCGTCACGCTGGATAAAACGGCCCAAGCACAACACAAGCTCTGGCGGACCAGATGGCGAAGACGGAGTTTCCAGCCATTCTGATTCAAAGGACGGCTGGTTCTATCGCAAGATCGACGGAACATATACGTGGCTTCTAAAATTGTCTCTGCGTTTCCGCTGGGTCGTCGTACTTATTTGTGTCGCTACGGTCGTCTCTATTTATCCGCTTTATAATTTCGTCGGCATGGCGTTCTTGCCGCAGGAAGATGAGTCACTTTTTCAGGTCAATGTCAGAGGGCCGCAGGGAACATCGCTATCGGCCACACAGTCCATTCTGGATCGTATAGCCCGCGATATTCGTGAGCAGGTTCCGGGTGTTAAGAACACAATGGTGCTTGCGGGATTTGGACGCGGTTCAGGTCCTCATACCGGATTTGTGAACGTTCCTCTGCTTCCCGTGTCAGAACGTGAACATTCGCAGGAAGAATTGATCAATATGACACGAAAGATCGCCAGGAAGTATTCCTCGGATGATTATTCTGTCATGGTCTCAGCTTCATCATCGATCGCGGGCAGCATCGGTTTGGGACGAGGCGGCTCCGGCGTAGGTATTTATATAGCCGGGCCGGATATGCAGAAACTCAACGAATACGCCAATGCAATGGTAGATCGGATGAAGAAGAATCCGCTTTTCCTTGATCCGGATAATTCCGTCGAGATCGGAACACCTGAGATCAGGGTCGTTATCGACAGAACGAAGGCGGCCGATCTCGGCGTCAGGGCAGGCGACGTTGCTCAGGCCCTAAATACACTTGCCGCAGGGCAGATCGTATCAACTTTCAGCAAAGATTCGCGTCAATACGACGTCGTTGTCAGGGCGGACGAACCTTTTAGACGCGACCGCAACAATTTCAAATTTTTTACCGTAGCTTCCTCCAATGGCGGTACGGTCGGACTTGACCGTGTGGTAAAACTGGAGCAGGGAATGGCTCCTTCTGCCATCAACCGTCTCAATCGTCAAAGACAGGTTTCTGTCACATCAGGCTTGCCGCCGAATACATCTGAGGCAGACGCATTGGCGACCATTCAGCAGTTTGCACGCGACCTGAATATGCCGCCGGAATATTCGACCGGTGTGACCGGGCAGTCCAAGGAACTTACAAGGGCGTACGATTCATTCATGTATGCGTTCCTTCTTTCTTTTGTGTTCATGTATCTTGTACTCGCGGCACAGTTCGAATCTTTTGTGCATCCGATCACCATACTGCTGACGTTGCCTTTGGCGGTACCTTTCGCACTGCTCTCCACAGCGATGGCAGGCCAGACGCTGAATATATTTTCCGCTCTCGGAATACTTCTGCTGTTCGGTATCGTGAAAAAGAACGCAATTTTGCAGATCGATCACACGAACACGCTTCGTGCAAAAGGACTGAACCGTTATGATGCGATCATTCAGGGAAATCGCGACCGCCTGCGTCCTATCCTGATGACGACGCTTGCTCTTGTTGCCGGAATGATTCCGCTGACACTTGGAAGCGGTGCCGGAGCGGCAACGAACCGTTCGATCGGTATTCTTGTTGTCGGCGGACAATCGCTTTGTCTTATCCTGACGCTGCTCGCGGTTCCGGTGTTCTATTCGATCTTTGACGATGCTGCCGAATCACGTGTAATGAGAAATATCGCCGACTCGCTTTCGTCGATAAAGGATTCCGTCTTTGGACGTTTTTCGCGAAAAAGCGGTGACGGCGAAACGAGTACAATGAGAGCATCGGCCGACAGTGAAAATGAGAGTTAGCCGTTCGATCTTTAACGGCGTATTTAACAATGCATCTGCAGTTTCAAACCCTACTTTCCGGCATCGCTGCCGTGATCTTAATGGCCATACCGGTCTTTGCCCAGGATGTAGATCCCGCAAGGCCGGTCTCATCGCCGACGCCTGTTGCAACGCCTCCGCGTGTAGATCTTCCCGTCGATCCGCCACCAGTTGCTCCTGATTTTTCCGCTCCGCCGCGTCCTTTGCCGACGACGGAACGTGTCGGTGTTGACACGGCAGGACAAATACCTCTGACCATCGAACAAGCCGTAGAGATGGCATTGCGAAACAACAATGATATTGATGCATCACGCAATACTGTGCAGATGGCGGAATACAGCCTGCGTGGGGCAAGGGGCGTTTATGATCCGAATATAGTTTCTGAGGGCTATTACGAAAGTGCGACAACGCCGACCGCATCGCTGATCGGCGGCGCCGTCAACGGTTCGGTAACGCAGACACGCTATTTCGGAACAGGCGGCATCGAAGGGTTCTCGCCATGGCAGGGCGGTGTGTATTCGGCAAGGTTCGATTCGACCAGATCGACAACGAGTAACACCAACGCTTTCCTTAATCCTCAGTTTCCGTCAGCATTGGTCTTTTCATATACACAACCGCTTTTTCGCAATCGTGGCATCGATAACAACCGACGGCAGATAGAAATAGCTAAAAAGAATTTAAGCCTGACCGATTCACAGTTCCGACAGCGGGCAATGGACGTGATAGCTACCGTAGAACAG
Organism: Acidobacteriota bacterium; assembly: GCA_019639215.1. Lineage (GTDB taxonomy): Bacteria > Acidobacteriota > Blastocatellia > Pyrinomonadales > Pyrinomonadaceae > OLB17. The sequence goes on along the minus strand of JAHBSH010000069.1, from coordinate 1,478 downwards.
GCATACTGGGACCTTGCTTTCTCGCTTAGAAATCTTCAGGTACAGATAGACGCTGTGAAACAGGCAAGGACGCAGCTTGAAAGCAACCAGAGGCTTGTAGAAAAAGGGGTTCTTGCACCGATAGATGTTATTGCTGCGACCGCGCAGATAACCACATACGAGCAGAACGTATATATCGCCCAAGAAAGCGTCACAAGGTCTGAGAACACTCTTAAAACGCTTTTACTGCCTGACCGTACGGCCGATATGTGGTCACAGGCATTGACGCCCGTCTCGCCCATCGGGCTTGAGCCGCCGCGTGTCGGTCTGGAGAATGCGATCAGCGAAGCTCTGCGAAGCCGGCCTGAAATATCCCAGCTTGAAGCAAGCGCCGAGATCAACCAAATAGATCAGAAATATTTTCGTGACCAGACCAAGCCGCAGATAGATGCCTTTGCTGCATACACATCTCAGGGACTAGCCGGAACTCAAACGCCGAACGCGTTCGATCCGAACACGGGGGCCAGCCGCGTTCCGCAAAATCTTGTCGGCGGATATTGGACATCGCTCGGCAATCTGGCGGCTCAGGATTATCCGACATATCGCTTTGGCGTAAGGATAAATCTTCCGTGGGGCAACACAACGGCAAAGGCAAATCTTGGACGGTCATTGGTCGAAGGAACGCGAATTGCCAACCAAAGGGCACAGGCTGAGCAGGTGATAGAAGCTGAGGTGAGAAACGCTCTGCAGGCCCTGCGTTCGGCAGAGGCAAGGCTGGCATCAGCGTCTGCCGCACGTTCTGCTGCAGAGCAGCTCTATGAAAGCGAAGAGAGGCAATTCGGAGCCGGAACCACAACGCTTTATCTTGTGCTGCAGCGGCAGAATGAACTTGTCAACGCTCGCGGACGCGAACTTCAGGCGCAGACCGATCTCAATCGTGCAATATCGGAATTTCAGCGTGCGACAGGTGCAACGCTGACAGTGAATAACGTTTCTGTGACGGACGGCCGTGACCTTATCCGGTCGAACACAGGTGCCGAATTTACACGAAATTCACGGTTTTTCCGCGTTGACCGGTCAACGAATTAGAGATCTTATCTGAGCTTAGAGTTTATATCCGCCGCGCGTGAGCATCGTCTCAAATCCGGCCTTATCGACCGCCTTTATATAAGCGTCGCGTGGTTCGACGATGTCTTTTTTGACCAGCTCGAACAGAGCATCGTTGAGCATCACCATTCCGTGAGTTTTTCCTGTCTGCATCGCTGACGGTATCTGGAATGTCTTGCCTTCGCGGATAAGATTACTGATTGCGGGTGTCACTATCAGCACCTCTAATGCCGCGACGCGTCCACCGCCTTTTTTGGGCAGGAGCGTTTGAGCTATCACGCCTCTCAATGATTCAGAAAGCATCACACGAACCTGCTGCTGACGGTCGGCGGGGAATTGGTCGATGATGCGGTCAACGGTCGAAGCCGCCGTCGTCGTGTGCAGCGTTCCGA
>JAHBSH010000068.1 GCA_019639215.1 Acidobacteriota bacterium | reverse complement strand
AAGGGCAGCGCCGAACATAAGATGCTCGACAAGGTCATCGAAGCAGCTAAGACCGTAAAAGCCCGCGTTCCAGACCTTCTGATCGACGGTGAACTCCAGGCCGACGCCGCCATTATGCCTGCCGTTGCCGATTCTAAAGCTCCCGGATCAGACGTTGCCGGAAAGGCGAACGTCCTCATTTTCCCCGACCTCAACGCCGGAAACATCGCCTACAAACTGACCGAACGCTTGACCGGCGGCACCGCCATTGGCCCGATCCTGCAAGGCCTTGATAAACCCTGCAACGACCTCTCTCGCGGCTGCAAGGCCGAAGACATCATTGACGCCGTCGCCATCACCGCCGTCCAGTCACAAGCAAGAAAAAGTTTGTAGGGTTTATAGGCAGATATGAGACATTTTGCGGCAATAATTAAACCGCCAAAACGAATGTTATATCCTTGGCAATGTTTTTGATCTGAACTAGATTTCATAGATGTGGTTCATATGGCCGACCTAAACAAAGTATTTCTTTACAGGATGACCCATATTGAGAATATCCCCCATATTCTCAAATACGGTATTACCCACGCTAGTTCACCTTATAAAAATCCCGCATTTGTATCTATCGGTGATCCCTCACTGATCAGCACGCGTAATAGCTATCAATTGAAGAACGGAAATCTGCTTGGAGAATATATCCCTTTTTATTTTGGCTGCAGGATGCCAATGTTATACGTAATACAACGCGGATATAACTCTATTCCGGCCTTGAGGGCAGAAAACATCGCATATTGTGTTACCTCAGTTGAAGAGGTCATAAAGCAAGATATTGAGTTTATATTCACCGACGGTCACGCGGTCAATGCATTTAGCAGAGAGTATTCCAAAAATGAAGTTAACAATATTTTAGATTTGATCGATTACAATGCTGTAAATCAAAAGTATTGGAATCAAGAAGGTGATTTGGATCTGAAAAGACGAAAGGAAGCTGAGTTTTTGATTCTTTCAGATCTAGAACCTGATGGTATTCTGGGTTATATAGTTTATAATGAGGCTGCTAAACAACGTCTTATTGCTTACGGCATACAAAATTCACCGGTTTATGTCAGACCGGACAGATATTTCTGATCATGATTCATTATAAAATTGGCAATCTTCTGGATAGTGATGCAGAAGCCCTTGTAAATACGGTTAATACTGTAGGAGTAATGGGTAAAGGTATCGCATTGCAATTTAAGAATGCCTTTCCGAGTAATTACAGGTCGTACATTAAAGCCTGCGAACAGCAAGAAGTCGGTATCGGAAAACTTTTTGTAACGGAAGAAGAATCTATGCTTAGGGGTAAGAAGTTGATCATAAATTTTCCAACTAAAACAAGTTGGCGAAAACCCTCTGAGTATGAATATATTGAAAAAGGACTCGAAGACCTGGTTTCGATAATTAAGACGAGAAACATTAGGTCTTTAGCAATTCCTCCGCTTGGAGCAGGTAACGGAGGATTGGATTGGAATAAGGTCAAGCTATTGCTGGAAACATACTTGTCTGATCTAGATTGTGAAATTTATGTTTACGAACCTAATAATCAGATTCGCGAAGTCCTAAAAAAAGAACGTGTTAAGCTCACCCCGGCAAGGGCTATGCTACTTTTTGTTCTCTACGACCTTGTGAAACATGGTGAATTTGTCTCTGAGTTCTCTGCTGAGAAAGTTGCTTATTTTCTACAGAGATTTGGGGCCGAAGACATTTTTAAATTGGAATTCAAACCAAATTTTTATGGTCCATATTCCGGTAAAGTGCGTCATGTCCTCTATTACCTTAATGGCAGTTATATAACCGGTTATATTTCAAAAGATAAGAAACCTTTTGAAGTAGTTAATTTGATCCAAGAGGCAGAAACAGAGATCACTGAGTTCCTTCTTGAGAATGAAAACCGAGGGTTTTTAGCTATTGCCGAAAAGGTGAAAAAGCTTTTGTCTGGGTTTTATTCACCTTTCGGTTTAGAACTTCTTTCATCTGTGGATTTTATTCGATCTGAAAAAAACATAAAGTCCGAAGAAGGAATTATAAATGAGCTTAGTGAATGGAGTACGAGAAAAAAAACCTTGTTTACAAATCAAGATTTTGTGCGTATTGCTTTGACCAACCTAGAAAGACATTTAGCTAATTAGGTAAGCTTACGGTACTCCCATGGCCTAATTTATTCTTGGATCTCACACGATCTACTAATATAATCCCGGTTCGCCTTTTGGGCGGGTTTTCCAGCGTTTGTGTATCCACATCCATTGGTCGGGGTATTGGCGGATGAGCTTTTCGAGTTCGGCGGTGTATTCGGCGGTTGTGGTTATGATATCGGCCTTGCGGTCGCCTGTGTCAGCGGGTTGAATAAGCTTTCCGCGGACAAAGCGAAACTTCTTTCTTTCCGCGTCCCAGACACAGACAGCAGGCAGAATGACCGCACCCGAACGCAGGGCGATCATCGCCGGGCCGCTCGGCGTACAGGCATCAACGCCGAAGAACGGAACAAAAACGCCTTCCTTCGGGTGAGCATTAACGTCTGCCAAAATGCCCAAGATCCCGCCCTCGCGAAGATGGGAAATTGCCGTGATCGCCGAACCTGATTTGTTTATCGGACGGTTGCCAAAACGCGTGCGAAACGCCGTCACCATTTCTTCGATGCGGGCGTTATCTATCGGCCTTGCCAGATAGCTGATCGGTTCATGCAGAGCGGCAAAAGCCAGCACGAACAGCTCCCAGTTTCCCATGTGAGCCGTTACTATCAGAACGCCTTGTTTGTCCGCTTTTACGCGTCGATAGAGGTCATCTATCTCGTCGTCAAATTCAAACTCGGTGATCGCGGCAATGTCCTCGACCGAGCTTTTCGGTAGTTGACTTGCTTCACCAAGAACACGTCCCAGATTTTCAAAAGTTCCTCGAGCTATCTTCAGCCTTTCCGTCTCGCTCTTTTCAGGAAAGGCGATCTCCAGATTCTTAAGAGCAGCACGCCTCAGACCGCCGAGCAGACGAAAGCCAAGCCCGCTGATGGCAATGCCTAAGAAAACTGCAACGCTTCGCGGCAGTAATCCCAGAAAGCCGAAAATACAGCGGGCTAAAAAATATTCCAACCAGACCTGAAAATTGCTTTTTTTGGACATAGGCTCATTCTGGCCTGCTCCGAAAAGCGAGAACGGCATTGAGTCCGCCAAAGGCGAATGAATTTGAAATTGCCGCTCTTGGTGAAGCTTCGAGGGCTTCGTTGGCTATGACGTTCACGCGGCATTCGGGGTCAAGTTCTGTAAAGTTTGCAGTTGGCGGCAGTAGTTTATTGTGAAGTGCAAGCACTGTCGCGGCCGCCTCTATCGCCCCCGCTGCACCGAGCGTGTGGCCGTGCATTGATTTGGTCGAGCTTACCGGAATGTCTTCCGTCCTGTCTCCAAACACCATGCGGATCGCGTTCGATTCCATCACGTCGTTCGCCTGCGTGGCCGTTCCGTGAGCATTGATGTAACCGATCTCGTCCGGGTCAACGCCGCCGTCTGCCAATGCTGCCCGCATTGCCTTGGCTGCGCCTTCTGCCAGCGGCATCGTCAGGTGATGGGCGTCTGCCGACATCCCAAACCCTACGATCTCCGCATAGATCCGGGCTCCACGTTTTTGTGCAGCTTCCATCTCTTCCAGAACGAACATCGCACCGCCTTCACCAAGCACCATTCCAGCACGGTCTTTGCTGAAAGGGCGGCAAGTATCAGGCGCGACCACCCGCATCGCCTCCCACGCTTTCAGATTTCCGTATGTCAGCGGTGCCTCGCTACCGCCTGCTATTGCAGCGTCCAGGGTTCCTTGCCGGATCAGCCAAAACGCCTGGCCGATGGCGTGATTTGAAGAAGAACAGGCTGTCGATGTGGTAAATGTCGCGCCGGTCAGGCCGTGTTCGATTGAAACATGGCTTGCCACGGCGTTGCTCATAGAACGCGGGATCGCTATCGGCGGAACACGACTCTTTTTGTTTGCGTAGAGGTCGTAGAAAAATTCATCTTCAGTCTCTTTTCCGCCAAGGCACGAGCCTGTCACGATGCCGGTCCGCTCGCGCAGTTCATCATCGAACTCAATGCCGGAATCCTTTATCGCCTCGCGAGCGGCAACAATCCCGAAACGTGAGAAAGTATCGAGCGAGATCAGCTGCCGATCATCAAAATACGCTGAAGCATCAAAACCCTTTACCTCGGCAGCGTTCTTGAATCTTATTTCAGATGTATCGACCTTGGTGATCGGGCCGATCCCTGATATTCCTGTCGAAAGGGATGTCCAGAAATCACCGGCATTGTTCCCTATTGCGGAGACAACGCCCATTCCTGTTATCACAACTCTTTTCATAACCAGAGGGGAAAACGGCTCCGCAGATCAGGATTGCTTGCTCGCGAGCAGTTCCTCGATCGCTTCAATGACCTGAGAGACAGAACCCATTTGCTGCGCCGTTTCATCAGGAACGGAAATGTCAAATTCTTCCTCAAGCTCAAAAATTATGTTAAGTCCGTCAAGAGAATCGAACCCAAGCTCCTCAAAAGTGCTTTTCACATTGATCTCAGACGGATCAACGCTCTTAAAATCAGCAAAAACCTTTATTACCCGTTCAGCAACAGGCGATTCTTTCATTAAATTTCCTCCGAAACGAGCAAAACTACTAAGAAAAAGCTAACTTAGGTTAATCCGTTAGTCAAAATGAAGCTTTAGAAACCTTGGTGATATTACATGCTAAAAAGCCAAATTTCGGTTCTACTTAACGCATTACCGTCCATTTTAAGGCTGATAGATCACTCTGATACTTCAAAATAAACTCTTACAAAACTCTTACAATCATAAGCAAAATATTCTGTTAGGGTTTAGGTAGGGCATTATCGTGCCGGAAAAGAATAAAAGGGGAAGCATTCGAATGAAACTGTCAGCACCGTCACTGCAAGCAAACGGAAAATATAATTGGACAACGATCATCGGGGTTACGGTATTTCATGTTCTTACCATCACCGCGTTATTTTATTTTAGCTGGGCCAATCTGTTTGCGGCTGTTCTGCTGTGGTGGGTTGCCGGCAGTCTCGGCATCGGTGTCGGATATCATCGTCTGCTAACACACAGAGGTTTTAAGGCTCCGAAGTGGCTTGAATATTTCCTCAGCATCTGCGGAACTTTGGCAATGCAGTCAGGCCCGCTCAGCTGGGTAACGACGCACCGCATTCACCATGCATTTACCGAAACCGAAAAGGATCCGCACAGCCCGCATCACACAGGCTATTGGGCACATATCGGATGGATCTTTCGCGGAACGTCCCAGAATCAATCATGGGCTACAATTCAGCGCTACTGTCCTGATTTTGCCAACGACCGCTTTCACCAGATCCTCAACAAACATTATTACATTCCGACGGTGATCTTAGGCATCGGCCTTTTCTTTATCGGCGGCTGGTCAATGGTGCTTTGGGGAGTTTTTCTGAAAACGGTTTTCGGCTGGCATTTTACCTGGCTTGTCAATTCAGCAACGCACATGTGGGGAAGCCGGCGTTTTGAGACCCGTGACGATTCAAGAAATAACGGACTGATCGCTGCTGTGAGTTTCGGCGAAGGCTGGCATAACAACCACCATGCTCACCCGCGTTCGGCTAAGCACGGCCTTGCCTGGTATGAATTTGACATTAACTGGATACAGATCAGATTTTTGGAAATGATCGGCCTTGTCACCGATGTTTATGCTTACGACGAAAAAGCGGACAAGAGACGAAATACTGATTCCGTCGAATTGGAACCGATCAGCGAATCTGCATAACCGCATAACATCTGGGAACGGAAACCGAAAAAGTGTCTTTATGATATTCTTTTTCCGGTTTCCGTTTTACGTTATAGATTTGAGATGCGGCGACGTAAAAGCGTAATTTTCTTTCTTGTTCTCGGCATTTCGCTGTCGATACTCGCTGTTGCGCTCAATGTCGGCTGGATACTGCTGAACCTTCGCGAAGTTGTCCTGTTGGTTTTCGGCATCATCTTCTTTGCCCTCATTATCACCGGACTGATATTGAACACGATCTTTCTTGTTCGCGAGATACGCCGAAGCGAACAGCACGACGCTTTTCTTAACGCCGTCACACACGAACTAAAAACACCCATTGCCTCTATAAAGCTTTATCTTGACACCCTGAAGAACAGAAATGTCACAGAGGAAAAACGGATGGAATTCTATGATGTGATGTTGGCAGATTCTGACAGGCTTCTGAAAACTGTTGAACAGGTTCTACAGGCCGGACAGATGAAGGAAAAACGGCATGTGGCAAACGTCAAGGAATTGGATATTGCTCAGGTCATTGAAAATTGCGCAACGATGATCAGGACAAGATATAAATTTGAGCCGGACGTTATTAGAACCTATTTTCCTGAAGAAGAACTCGTTGTCCTGGGTGACGAACGCGATCTGGAATCTGCTTTTATGAATCTGCTTGACAACGCGGTCAAGTATTCAGGTGAAGATCCAAAAATAAGCATCAGAGTTCGCAAAACAGGTTTGGGAAATCGCGTGGCGATAAGGATACGCGACAACGGCATTGGAATGACAGGCAGCGAGTTCAAACGCATCTTCAAGCGGTTTTACCGTTCGCCGGAGGCCGCTGCGACCGGTGCAAAGGGAACCGGACTTGGGCTTTTCATCGTAAAAGGCATCATAACAAGACATGGCGGCAACATAAGCGCCGACAGCAAGGGAATAGGAAAGGGAAGCACATTTTTAATAGACCTTCCGTTGGTTTAGATATGAAGATACTTGTGGTCGAGGATGAGGTGCATATAGCCGAAGGGCTAAGATTTAATCTGGAGGCCGAAGGCTACGATGCCGCCATTGTGTATGACGGCGAATCCGCACTTAAAACTCTTGTCGGTGACAAATTCGATGCTGTGATCCTGGATGTGATGCTACCCGGAATAAACGGTTTTGAGGTTATGCAGCACATGCGCGAAAGAGGCGATTACACACCTACACTAATGCTAACGGCACGCGGCAGGCCTGAAGACGTTCTATCCGGTTTTGAGGCCGGAGCTGACGATTACCTACCAAAACCTTTTGACCTGAACATCTTTTTTGCACGGCTCAACGGACTGCTGCGCAGAAGCGAATGGTCAAAGTCGACCGCAGCGTCACCTTCCGAAGATGTTGTAAATATAAACGGCCGCACAATTGATTTTAACAGCATGGAGCTGCGGTCTGACGGTCAGATAAACCACCTGACGCTGATGGAGATCAAACTTCTTCGTTACCTTTTCGACAATGAAGGCCAGGCCGTCTCCCGCAAAACGATACTTGAGGAGGTTTGGGGGCTTCAGGAAGATACTGACACAAGAGCAATAGACAATTTCATTGTCCGCCTGCGCAAATACCTTGAGGACGAACCGAACAACCCTAGGATCCTGCTGACCGTTCGCGGCGTGGGGTATAAATTCGTCAAGGGCATTTAAGAAATTTCCAACCGTGCAGATAGATCGAGAGAGCCTAAACTAATTGTTCTAGCTAGGTTTTTACTTTGCTCTTTCTTTGTATTCACTTTGCGTTTTCTTTGCGGCCTTGGCGGCTTTGCGTGAAATCTTTCTTAAACTTTACATTCGTTGCTCAAAATAGTTACGCCGCGCTATCACTCTGATATCCTTTCGCCATTCCTCGTGGAGTTCCCATCGCCACAGTTCTATTTCTGGAACAAGCATTTGTGCAAAGCGTTCCGTGTCATGATGAAAACTGAGTGCCGGTGCTACGATGTAGATCAACGCAGGCCTGTCAGCTATCTTGATATCGCCAAACAACCGCAGCTTTGCCAGTTCGCCGCGACGCCGCCTCAGCTCTATCTTTCGCCAATAATCCGCTGCCTGAAATATCGTTTCCCTGTCCGGCGAAGTTTTTATTTCTATGATAACAAGCCGTCCGTCCCGCCGAAGCGCTAGCAGGTCTATTTTTTCCGTAGCCGTACGAAACTGGCTATGGATCGGCGAAAGTATCAGGTTCGGGTCGAGCGAACGGATGTTCCTTCGCAGTATCGATTCCAGCCATGTCTCTGAGGCCATTTTATAAAGCCGATGCCGGTTTGACGGTGTCTCGTGATCGCGGTAACGCGTCAGCTCATCAAAAAGATCGTGAAGATCATTGCGTGAACCGTCATCCAACGCCTGTTTGCCGCCTTCAATGCCAAACCATGCTTGTTCTTTCCCTGAAATGCTTCTTATACGAACGAACGGAAGGCCATGAAAACGCAGTGTCTCTCCATGTCTTGAATGAATGACATCTATCTTGTCCGGTGCCATTGCAATTATCTTTTCAGCGGTGCGGCTGAGGGCATATTCTTCTGGCAAGGTCATTTTTCGCGGCTTTGCACGCCAAAGATCGGCAGGTGTGAAATGACGTACAAAAGATGCCTTTTGGTCTTTTTCGGCATCAGGCAATTTCAGGATATTAAGCCGTTTTCGTGTTTGAGAATTCAGCAAGGCACAGAGCCGACGCAACTCGCCGGTTCGCTTTCCCGCAGCAGCAATGGTCACGTTGTCTATAGGTTCACGCTTTCTTGCCGCCAACCTATCAGCCCAGAGCAGAGCCGAAGCCAGCATCGTTTCCGGCCGCACGGTCGCGGTGACATCTGTCATCAGGGCAGCTTGCCCGCCTCGTTTACCGGCCAGAATGATTTGGGCAAGCCGTCCGTTGTCGCGATTGAGGTTAACGCTTTTTATCAGGTATTCGGGAAATGCCTCAAGCGCCGCTTCCGCTGCTTCGTTAGCTTTGGTCAGCCTAGCTATAAAGATGTTTTCGGCAAGTTCTGCGGCGGAGGTTCGCGGTATGAACCTTACGCTTTCCTCTGAGCGTCCAAAACGCCCGGAAAGTCCTAACACGACATCGCCGTCCTCATAGGAAAGATCATTTATTCTGGAAACGGCATAACCGCTCTCGCGAAGAAAACCAATCGAAACATCTGGCCCGCGTTGTATCAGCTCTATCTCGTCTCGCCTGATCGTTATAGCCCTGCCGCTTTCGGTGACCGCAAGCCATTCCAGATAGCCGTCAAATATTTCGATCAGGCCGTCGATATTCACCATTTATAATTTTCGACAAAAAATTTCATCATCGCCTCGGTCCAGTCAGAATAACCGCGTTCCGAAGGATGAATGCCGTCAGCGAAAAAACCTTCGATTTCAAGCTCCCTCGGCTGATGGTAATAATAGACCTGTTCCATGTCGGCAGTAAATTCTTTAATGTTCTCATCGTGCATTTTCGAGAGCTCCCACAGAATGGCCCTGATAGGCTGCGGTATCGCAGTAGAGGCTTTTATCATCGGGCAGTTAGCCAAAAATATCTTTGCATCAGGGTTTGCTTCGCGCAGAATGCCGAGAAATTCCGTCATGTCGTTTCGCCATTTTTTCGGACTTGATATCTTCAGAACGTCATTGCCGCCGAGAGCGACGAGAATATAATCAAACGGCCCTTTTGGCATATTCGGCACAAGCTCATCTATGGTTCGTCGCGCAGTAACGCCATTCTTACCCAATACCGTCCATTTGACAGGCCTTTCTATTCTCTCGGCGAGTCTAATGGCGAATTGCCCGGCAAGAGCTTGTTGATGCGTTCTAGCGCCGAGACCGGCGACGGTCGATTCGCCTATGACGAACAATGATGCCGGATCATCTCCCGCTGACGTTACGCCGACCGTATCGCCGCTCGCACCGGGCAATACCCCGACCCTCTTACGTGTAAACTGCCCCTGAATATAAAGAGCGGGCGCAAATGGCAGCAAAAATGCCGCTCCTGCCCAAAATTTCGTTTGCCACCTTATCATGCTCATACCAACTGACGCTTGCAAAGCATCGCTATGATAAACTTTAAGGACAGCGATGTTTTTGTCAAATTACGCAAGATCGTTGGCTTTTGTGGTGGCTGTAACGGCTTTCGGCTGTTCCGGCCCGAGCAATGAGAACTCAAACGCGAGTACGCCGACGGCCGAGCCTCCTGTAAGTTCCATTCCATTTAAGACCATCGAGCCGATACAATATCAGGCTGTTGCCGAATTTTCTTCCGGCAATGTGGTCGAAAAAAAGTTCATTGCCAAAAGCGGCAGCAAACGTCGCATCGATCATAATTACGGAACTGAGCGCCAGCTAACGGTTATCGAAACGACGAAGACTGTCGTTATAGATCCGCAAAGGCGCGTTTATGCCGAACGTCCTGCAAACAGCGGAAAGGCAGAGCCGGATTTTATACAGGATATGACACGCCAGCTTCTAGCCGTAAGGGAAAAGGCCGAGTTTCGCGAGCTTGGCGAAGAGAACGGACGCGTTATGTACAGCGTTCGCGTTGCCGATAGTGATATCTCAGAGATCGTGGTTTTCGCTGATCCGACGATTGGAATGCCGACAAGGCAGGAATTTTACAGCACCGTAAATAGTGAAAGAATTCTGCGCTATTGGTTTGATCTGACCAACGTGGAACTGGCCGCTGAGGACGAACTTTTTGCGGTTCCTGAGGGTTATCGAAAGATCTCTGTAGAAGAATTTTACCGTGGCCTGAAATGAACGGCAATAATAATGAACAGGTCATCAGTTACAGATAAACAAAGACCTTTAGATGGAAGAGCTTCGTAAATTTGCCGCCTATTTCAGGCCATACAGATGGCACATTGCTGCAGGAATATTCTTTATTCTTGCATCGATGAGCTTTGGCCTGATGGTGCCTTATCTTGTCGGTATGGCAGTCGATGATCTTGCACAAGGCATCACACGGGACAAGATCATCTTCTATCCGCTAATGATCTTAGGTGTTAATTTCGTTAGCGGCATTTTTCTCTTTTGGCAGCGTCGCCTGCTTATCAATGCGTCAAGGCATATCGAATACGACATGCGGCGGGATTTTTACGGAGCCCTAGTTCGACAGCCGCTGGAATATTTTCAGGATACACGCGTCGGCGACCTGATGGCGCGTGCGACCAATGACCTTGCTGCCATCCGGCAGATCGTCGGGCCGATGATACTTTACAGCTTTCAGGCCGTCTTCGCCCTCGCGATAACGCTGCCAATACTTTTGAACATTTCGGTAAAGCTTACCTTGTTAATGCTGATACCCTTGCCGCTTGTTTCGATAACGGTGCAGTATCTTGGACAACAGATACATGTTCGCTTTGAAAAGATACAGGAGTTCTTTTCAGACATAACCGCCCGCGCACAGGAGAACCTGAGCGGCGTTCGCGTTATCAGAGCTTTTGCCCGCGAAGATTCAGAGATAAAAGCGTTTGAGGAATTGAACAATGAATACGCCGCCAGAAATATCCAGCTGATAAAGTTTGCCGCGGCGATGCGGCCGCTGCTGTTCTTTTTTATCGGACTGGGTTTTGTCGTCATCGTCGCTGTGGGCGTTCCGATGGCGGTTGAAGGCGAGATAACGGCTGGCGATTTCACCGCGTTTATTCTTTATCTTCAGCGAATGATCTGGTACCTCATAGCTCTTGGCTATGTCGTAAATCTTTACCAACGCGGCACCGCCAGCCTGAAGCGCTTTAACGCTGTGCTGGAGGCAGAACCGTCGATCGCCGACATGCCTGAGGCAAAGCCGCAGCCGCCTGTAAAAGGCGCGATCGGATTTAACCGCCTTACTTTTGGCTACAACGGCAAACCGGTGCTGAAAGACATTGATCTCAGCATCGAACCCGGAAAGACTGTCGCTCTGGTCGGAAAAACGGGCAGCGGAAAATCGACATTGCTCAATATGATCCCGCGTTTGCTGGATGCAAATGACGATTCCGTACTCGTTGACAGTATTCCTGTAAAAAGATTTCCGCTGGAACAGCTTCGCCGGGCGATAGGTTTCGTCCCGCAGGAAACTTTTCTCTTCAGCGACACTTTGGCAGACAACATAGCCTTTGGCATCAACAATACCGGCACGCTTTCTGATGGCACAATATCAGTTGAAAAGGCGGCTGAAATTGCAGGACTTGCCGATGATATAAAGGGCTTTCCAAACAAATACGAACAGCTCGTGGGTGAACGAGGAATATCGCTCTCAGGCGGGCAAAAACAACGGACCGCCATTGCCCGAGCTGTGATCCGCGACCCGCGCATCCTGATACTCGACGACGCTCTGTCCGCCGTGGACACCTACACCGAAGAGACCATTCTTAAAAATCTGCGCGACGTCCGCCTCGGCAGAACAACGCTGATAGCAGCGCACCGCATATCGACCGTTCGCGATGCTGATCTGATCTGCTTTTTAGAAGACGGTCGGATCGTAGAACGCGGTACTCACGACGAGCTTTTGGAGAAAAAAGGCAGATATTTCGAACTCTATCAGCGTCAGCTTCTTGAGGACGAGATAGTTTCGACTGAGTAGAACTGTCAAAAGCAGCCGCATTGCAAAGCATACTTGCGGCGTTCTATAATCCCGCCAATGAACAGAAAAGAATCTGCAGAAATAGATCAAAAATACCGCAGCATGGCAACGATCTGGTTTATCTTGTTGATGACCCAATTCATGGTTTTGGGTGCGGCTGTTTATATCGGCCGCCAAACCATTGCTGCCGTAGAGGCAGCAGGAACAGACCAGCAGGAAAATTACCTGATCGTTATGATGTTCGCCGTCGCATCGCTTTCAAGTTTTGCAATGTCTTTCTTTCTGCGAAAGAAAATGCAGGAACAGGCCGAGCAGCTTCAGAAAATATCTTATGTCCAAACCGGCCTTATCGTCGCCTGCGCTCTTTGCGAATCGATCTCTCTTTTCGGATTCATTCTCGCGGTGGTCTTCGGCTATAAATATTTCTTTGTTTGGTTCGTCGTCGGCATTGTAGGCATCTTCCTCCACTTTCCGCGACGCCAGCATTTGATCAACGCCAGCTATCGCTCATCAGCACAGTGATAAAAAAGCCGCCTCGTATTTAACGAAGCGGCCAAAAGATTTTGAACATTTAACTTTTTTAGTCAAGAATGCTCAGCGTAACATTACGACGGCCAAAACGGCGGGCTTCCGCACAGCTTGCCATCCAAATATCAATTTTATTCCCTTTGATCTTTCCGCCCGTATCAGCGACCAGATAATTGCCGCTGTAGGCTCCGGCACCGAGGTTTACACGAGTACCAAGTCTGAGAACACGCGGGTCAGCAGCTATCAGGCCTTTACGAACCTGAGCACCGCTTGCCGTTCGGCCACGGAGGCAATATGCTGTTGCGACAAAACGCCCTTTGCTTACGCCGACCGCTTTTGACGAAACCGTCTTTTTGACCTTATTGCCCGTTTGTTCCTGTTCGTTCTCTTGTGTTTCGGTTTCCTTTACCGCTTTTTGTTCCTTATTTGTTTGTGTTGCCTTATCGGCTTCTTTTTTGGTATTGGTTTTCTGAGTTTGTTTATTATCGTTTTCTATTAAATTTATTTCCGAAGTAACCGTATTTTCTATATTATTCAGTTGTATTTGCGAATCATTCGCTATAATGAGGTTTTCTTCCATTTGGGTCTGGGCGTAGATAAACACCACGCAAAGGCTCAATGCGGAAAGAATAAGGCCTCCTCTAACGAGATTTTTCATTATTCTTTTTTGCTCCTAAATATGGTCCCTCATCTTTCGCTGACCGCTCAGCCACCTTACCGGCGACATGAACTGTCAGCAAAACTGCAGATGAAAAGAACCTTTTCGGCGGCAAAATACCACCTTGTTTCTTCATTTTTGCAAGAAACAATCTGTAAGATTATCAAATTTTGCCCTTTTTTGTCCACTCTTTGAAACATGTCCCGATCCGTCGCCTTTATGGTCTAAGGAAAATCCTAACTTCTTTGGTGAGTTTTTTCCGTCATTCTGTTAGACTATCGACGCATTGCAGTTCGGCCCGCCAAGCCCGAAAACTAATAGATTTTAGAATTTCATTTTAAGGATCGATAATCATGCAGGAACGTCGCCAAGGTTCAAGATACGTGATCTCATTCCCCATCCGCATCAAATGGAAAGACGAAGATGGCAATGAGATCGTGGAAGAAGGGCTGACCGAAAACATCGGCCCTAACGGTACTCTCGTCTATTTGCCGAGAAAGCTGCCTACGGTCGGTTCAAGGGTAAACCTGACCGTGACCGAAAATAACGAGGATCCTGTGTCTGTCACCGCACAGGTCATCCGTCTGGAGCGCAATGCGGCTCATCCGCAGGCCGCTCTAAACCTTGTTGACGGTATGCGAAATTGGAAAAAGAAGGTTTTCGATCTCGCGGCAGAAACGGTCGCCGGGCAAAAACCTGATGAGTTTGAAGATTGGTAGAATATTGTCCGAGCGCTCGGACATTCATTCACCACAACAAATCTATGAAGATCCTCGTTCTCGGTGCGGGCCGTATGGGTTACGGCGCCGCTTTTGACCTTGTTCACAATTCGACCGATGTCAGCCACGTTACGGTTGCCGACAGCGATGCCGACAGGGCGGCAGCCGTCGCTGAAAGCATAGGCACTGACCGCATATCGCATCGTCATCTGGACGCTTCCAACTATGATGCCGTTGCTGAGTTGATGGAAAGCCATGATGCGGCTATCTCTTGCGTCAATTACTGGTATAACGAATCGCTTTCAAAAGCCGCCATCGAAACGGTAACGCATTTTTGCGACCTCGGCGGCAATAATTATGTCGTTGACGCACAGCTTGCGCTCGACGCCGAAGCAAAAGCCGCAGGGATAAATATCATCCCGGATTGCGGCCTGGCGCCGGGAATGGTCTCGATACTGGCGATGCACGGTGCGGCAAAATTTGACCGTCTGGATGAGTTACACATCCGCGTCGGCGGTTTACCGCAAAAGCCAGAACCGCCGCTTGATTACCAGCTTGTCTTTTCGGTCGAAGGATTGATAAACGAATATATTGAAACGGCACGCGTCATTCGCAACGGTGAGCTGGCTGTGGTCGAATCTATGACCGAGCTTGAAAGTCTTTCGTTCGATGGCTTTCCGCCGCTCGAAGCCTTTCAGACATCCGGCGGAACATCCACGCTGCCCGACACATTCCTCGGCAAGATAAAAGAACTTGATTACAAGACGATCCGCTACGCCGGCCATTGTGAAAAATTCAAAACAATGATCGACCTTGGCCTCTGCTCTTCAGAAAGCATGGAGTTTACCGGGACCGGAGCCGCAAGCATCCCTGCTTGCGAGTCAGAATCGGAGGCATTAGCGACGGGTTCGCCCGCCACCATCACGCCGCGCAAGGTCTTCGCCTCATTGCTTGAAAAACATCTTCCCGCTGACGGCCCTGACTACGTTCTTGTTCGTCTGGAATTCAAGGGAACTTCGAAGACCGAAGATCAAAAACCAAAAACCCTCGTTTATGACATTGTGGACAAACAGGACGAAGCAACCGGCCTTTCCGCAATGATGCGAACAACAGCCTTTCCAGCGTCAATCATCGCCCAAATGATGGCGCGCGGCGACGTCCTCTCGCGCGGTGCAACCCCGCAGGAAAAAGCCATCGACCCTGAAAAATTCGTAGCGGAATTAAAAAGAAGAAATATCCAGATAAGCGAATATGAAAGTTAAGAGATAGAAATAAGGATGTCTATACCAAGATAGTTTAATACCCCCACGAAGGAGCTTTGGGAAATGAAGTATGCACAGTATGTTTCATTGATACAAGATCTAGAGTTATCTGCAACCCGTAATCGGAGTCTTTATGAGCTAAAGGTTGTTGGTCTTGCGGCACTCGGTTACGCTTACTTTATACTTTTGCTGCTGCTGTTCCTTGCCGTCCCGCTTGTCATTCTTCTTCTCGCTTTGATCAATCCTGAAGTCTTTTTCAAGGTGCTCCTGTGGACCGCAAAGTTATGGTGGGCGGTCATTCCGGCAGCCGTCATTTACTTTGGAGCGTTGGGCGGAGCCATTAGATCCTTTTTCAAGAATATTCCTAAACCTGATCTTCGTGAATTGAGTAGAGAAGAGGCCCCGGAACTGTTTGAATATGTTAGCTCGACTTGCAGGTCGCTTTCTGCTCCAATCCCAAAGCAAATATTTATCACAGATGAATTCAATGCTGCTGTGATAACGACACCAAAGGTCGGGCTGTTTGGCAAACGTGTATATATGAGCATCGGCCTGCCGCTAATGCAGGCACTTTCACCCGATCAGTTCAAGGCGGTCTTGGCTCATGAGATAGGGCATATCTCAGGCAAACACGGCGGCTACGGCAAATGGGCATATCAGCTTCATGAATCATGGAACCGCTTTATAGAATCGCAGGAAATGAGCGATTACAAGCTCGATTTTCTTTATGAAAGGTTTGTGAAATGGTTCTTTCCATATTTTCAGGCGTATTCTTTTGTGCTGATGCGCGAACACGAAAAAGAAGCTGATGGTTATGCTGTCGATTTAGTTGGAAATAAGGCTCTGGGAGAAAGCCTGATCTTGCTTCAAACAAGGTCTGCGTATTTAGAAAAGGTCTTTTGGAACGGGATCAACGAAGAAAACAAAAAAAGCCCTGTTGCTTCACAGAATATCTTTAGCCGTATGCTCGGGTCGCTTTTGGTCAACGATCAGGCCTTGAGCGAAGAAACTCTGCAAAAAGCGATCAAAATACCTACGGATTATAACGATTCTCATCCTGCTCTTGCCGACCGGCTTTTTATGATGGGTTATTGGACTGGCGAAGGCATGCCCGCAATGCCTGATCATGTTCCGGACAACGCGGCTGAATATTTCCTCGGCGATCATAAGGAAAGTTTGGTTGCAGAGTTTGAGACAATATGGAATGAAAACATCTCAGAAACATGGAAACAGCGGCACGAATATTTCAAGACCTCAGAAAAACGCTTTGAGGAACTTGAAAGTAAGTCTTCTAATGAAGAACTTTCCGTTGCTGAACTTATAGAGAAAGCCGGCCTCATCGCTGAACAGCACGGAAACCCTGCCGCCTTGCCTATCATCCATGAGGCTTTGGAACGTGAGCCTGAAAACCCTGAAGCTGTTTATATTTTAGGCGGCATTATGCTTGAACAGGAAGATGACGAAGGCCTTGATCATCTAAGAAAGGCGATGCAGCTTGACAGTCGTTGGAAATATCCGGCAAGCGAGACCGCTTTTCAATATCTCCGGTTTCACGGCCGCCTGACCGAAGCAGCCGAGTTTGCCGAGGTTTTGGACAACCAGGCTGAGGAGTTTGAAAAGGCAAGCTTGGAGCGTCAATCAGTTTCTGTAAATGACGTTTACCTTCCTCATTCTTATGACGAAACAACCGTGGCCGAAATAGTGCAGAAGGTCCGTTATTATGACGAGATAGAAGAGCTTTTCCTTGTCGCAAAAGAAACCGAGTTTTACAAAGAGGTGCCGTTTCACGTTCTTTTCATAGAGATGCGAAAAAAGAGTCGTTTCAGCAGAAATAACGACCTGAACGCTCAGGATCTTTTGAATGCCGTCGTTGAAAGACTTGAACCTTTTGATCTGGGCTACTTCGCGGTCTTTGAAGGCGAATTTAAAGAGATCAAAAAGAATGTAGAAAATATTTCGGGAGCTTTTATCTACAGAAAAGAAGCTTAAGGTCGTCGTCTGTCTAAAAAGTCCGCTAGGCTTTGTGTGCTTCGATCCTTTATCCGTGTGTTCTGTGGTATGTCTCAGAAATAAAACACAGAGCTGCCCAAGTTTAAGCCAAAGAAGTGTGTTAATTGAAAAAGCTACTTCTTTCTATCGATCATATTAAAGACGGCGTTATTCCGTTACCTTTTGGGAATACTTCTAACGATCAACTGCTGTATCAACGCCGGATCTTCCGGGGCCAAAGTGAAATAGACAGAGATGTCTGCATTTTCGCCTTCGAGAATAAAGGTGCCGCGAAGTTGGTTTTGAGCGACGATCTCTTTGACCGCTAATATCTTTCCTGCCTTTGCCCATATCTCAGCGTGATTCTTCTTCAGATGCGAGATCGGATTATCGGGAAAGAAATTTTCGGCAAATAATCCGCT